>NZ_JBAMDI010000120.1:0-34568 GCF_036961695.1 Pseudomonas sp. CGJS7
AACCCCGCATCCACCGCCGCTGCGTTACAACGTCGGCGCCCGCACCGGGCGACCGATCTTGAAGGAGTGCCCATGCGCCTGATGCCTATCGCCGCGATGCTGACCGTCGCCGTCCTCGCCGCCTGTTCCAAACCGCCGGCTGCCGATCCGGGCGCCGCCGACGCGGCCAAGAACGCGCCGGCCGACACCGCCGCGCCCGCCGACGCCAACACCGCGCCGCCGGCCACCGATCCCGGCCCGGCCGGCCAGCCGATGGGCAAGATCGGCGCCGATCAGGTCGGCAAAGTCAGCCCCGTGCCCGCGTTCAAGGGCTTCGGCGAGCATTGGAGCATCGACATCCACGCCACCGGCGAGATGAACCACAAGGTCGAGCTGACCTGGGGCAGCGGCAGCGAAAAAGCCAGCGGCAGCGCGCGTTACAACGGCCAGCCGGCCGACGCGCCCAGCACCCTGATCGTGCTCAGCGGCGAACTCAACACCGCCGCCGGCGCCAAGCCGATGACCGTCGAGATCAGCCAGAAGGAATGCACCGACGACGGCGACAACAAGCACATGCAGTCGGTCGACGTGCATGTCGACGGCATGGACAAGATGAGCGGTTGCGGGGATTTGGCGGTGTACTGAGCGATCGCTTAGTCGCTGCACGTTGGTATCGCCCAAACGGCCCGCATCGCGGGCCGTTTGCGTTTGCGGCGGTCGCGGGGCGGTGGTTCGGGCGAGGGATTTCGATTCCGGCCGGCCCCTCCGACTTGATCTTGATTGGCTCAAATCTTTGCGAAATTCCCTTTACGCTTTTACACAATTTGCGCAGTGGGTTTGCGAAATGTGACCTGGGTGATCAAAAATCTTCTGGGTCTGCCTATAAAAAACAATAAGATAGGATAGGTTTTTACAAATTTTTCACCTTCGATTGTGACATGCGGTCCGACCCTTTATTAATTGGGGGGCACCAGCCGACCACAGGCTGAGCTTTCTGGACCATTCATCAAGGGGAAAAACATGTTCACCACTCACTGCGCCAGCAGCAGGCCGCTGCGTCGCCGCCCGCTTCTGCTCGGCATCCTGGTTGCCATCGCCACGCCCAGCTTCGCCCAGCAACCGCCCGCCGCCGTGCCGCAAGCGGCCGCGCAAGACAGCGCCAGCAGCGCGCCGACCGATCTGGACCGGATGGTCGTCACCGGCTCGCGCATCCGTCGCGCCGGCCTGGACACGCTGGAACCGGCGACGGTGGTCAGCAAGGAATTCATCGCCGAGCGCGGTTTGAGCAACGTCGCCGATGCGATCAACGAAATGCCCGGCTTCGGCGTCGGCGTCACCCCCGAAGGCGGCCAGTCGACCTTCGGCGTCGGCGTCAACTTCGTCAATCGCTTCGGCCTGGGCAGCAACCGCACCCTGACCCTGGTCAACGGCCGCCGCTATGTCTCCAGCAACGGCGTGACCTTGTTCGGCCCCGGCGCGCCGGGCATGCAGGTCGACCTCAACGCGATTCCGACCTCGATGGTCGAACGGGTCGAGAACCTCGCCATCGGCGGCGCGCCGACCTATGGTTCGGATGCGATCGCCGGCGTGGTCAACGTGATCCTGCGCAAGGACTTCGAGGGCGTGGAAGCCGGCGCCAGCTACGGCGTCACCGGCGAAGGCGACAACCAGCGCTTCAACGTCCACTCCACCATCGGCGCCAGCTTCGGCAAGGAAAAGCGCGGCAACGTCACCGTGTCCTTGTCCTACGACAACGTCAACGGCGTGCTCCAGCGCGACCGCGATTTCTTCGCCGCGCGCTACACCAACGCCAGCAATCCCAACGCTTCGGTGATGAACCGCTTCCTGCCCGGCCGCACCCCGGGCAACGACGGCCGGGTCAATCCGAACGTGCCGTTCAACACCGGCAACAACGACGGCATCCCCAACGGCGTGCAGATCGCCAACACCCGCTTCTGGGAAGAACCCTTCGGCGGTTACGTCTATCCGGTCACCGGCGCGGCGCCGCCGGGACTGGCCGTGTCCGGCCACACCCTGGTCACGCCGCGCGACGGCACCACCGCCAACCCGCTCGGTCCCGACGGTTTGCCCGACAGCGTGTTCGTGCGCGCGCGCGGCTTCGGCGCCAACGCCGACCAGTACCTGGGCTTCGCGCCCAACGGCAATCTGGTGCCCTACAACCCGGGCATTCCCTACAGCCTGGACACCGCCAGCGGCGGCGACGGCATGAACCTGGTCGACAGCGGACAGATCACCGCCGACGTCAAGCGCATGACCTTCATGGGCAATGCCCGCTACAAGGTCACCGACTCGATCGACGCCTTCGTCGAGAGCACCTTCTATTCGGCCGAAAGCTTCGAGCTGGCCGACCAGTGGGCCTACAACGCACCGTCCTTCGGCGGACTGTCCGGCGCGATCCGTTTCCCGGCCGACCACCCGATGCTCAACGCCCAGGCCCGGCAGACCCTGGCCCAGTACGGCGCCAGCTCGTTCATGCTCGGCCGCGCCTCGCGCGATCTGGTCGAAAACAAGGCCAGCGGCACCACCGAGCTGACCCGCGTGGTGTACGGGCTGGAAGGCAACTTCGAACTGGCCGACCGGGTGTTCTACTGGGAAGTCTCGGGCAACTACGGCCGCAGCGACTCGCGCTTCTACGGCACCAGCCTGAATCAGCAGAACTTCATCAACGCGCTCAACGTCGAAGTGGTCGGCGGCCAGGTGGTGTGCGCCGGCCGGCCGATCGCCGGCCTGGTGATTCCGGGCGGCAACACGCCCATCGCCGATCCCAACTGCGTGCCGCTGAGCCTGTTCGGCGACGGCGCGCCCAGCGATGCGGCCAAGCGTTACGTCACCCAGCGCACCGCTTCGCAATCGCTGCTGGAACAAGAGGTCTACAACGCCAACATCTCCAGCACCGCGTTCGACTTGTGGAGCGGCCCGGTGAGCTACAACGTCGGCTTCGAGCACCGCAAGGAAACCGGCCTGTTCGATCCGGACACCTTCCTGCAGAAGGGCCTGGGCCGCTCGGTGGCGATCACCCCGCTGTCGGGCAAGTACACCACCAACGAATGGTTCGGTGAGTTCGTGGTGCCGTTGATCAACCCCGAGCGCACCTTCCCCGGCCTGCGCAAGCTGGACGTGGTCGGCAAGTTCCGTCAGGTCGACAACTCGATCAACGGCAAGTTCGACACCTACACCTACGGCCTGCAGTGGAAGCCGTTCGAGGACCTGGAAATCCGCGGCAACTTCACCCGCTCGCTGCGCGCTCCGGCGATCACCGAAGCGTTCCTGCCGCAGGCCGAGTCGTTCCAGTTCGTCACCGGCGACCCTTGCGATTCGCGCTTCATCAACAGCGGCGGCGCGCGTCAGGCCCAGCGCACCACCAACTGCAAAGCGTTCCTGGATTACTACGGCCTGAGCAACTTCACCTCGACCGCGGCCGGTTCCTCGATCCGCGGCGTCAGCGGCGGCAATCCGGACCTGGAAAACGAATCGGCCGATTCCTACACCTACGGCTTCACCTGGGCTCCGTCGTTCCTGGAAGGCTTCGCCCTCACCGCCGATTACTACAACATCAAGATCGAAGGCGTGATCTCCTCGCTGACCGCCTCGCAACTGGCCCTGGCCTGCTTCGACAGCACCGACTTCAACGCGGCCGACGTGCCCAACGCCAATGCGTTCTGCAGCAAGATCGTGCGCAACCCGGCCGGCTCGGGCCCGACCAGCGCCGGTCAGGCGACGACCTTCACCAGCGGTTTCGTCAACGGCAAGTACCTCAACATGGAGGCTTACTCGGCCGAAGCGCGTTACGGCTTCGACACCGGCTGGGGCCGCTTCAACATCGGTCTGGTCGGTTACTTCCCGCGCAAGCTGATCCAGTCCAACACCGGCATCACCGAGGACGAATCGGTCGGCGAGATCGGCACCTCCGAGCGCCAGTACCTGTTGTCGGGCAATTGGCAGGGCAAGAACTGGAGCGCGGGTCTGAGCGCGAATTACCTCAGCAGTGCGGTGTTCAACGTGCTGGACGTGGCCGAAACCCGCGACATCCTCAGCGTCGGCAGCCAGACCACCTTCAACGCCAACACCAGCTACCGCTTCGCCGACAACCGCGGCGTGGTGCGCCTGGCGATCACCAATCTGACCGACAAGGACCCGCCGTTCCCGACCACCGGCATCGGCACCTACGATCTGCTTGGCCGTCGCTACAACCTCTCGTTCGAGTGGAAGTACTGATCGGCGATCGCGTAGTCACAGCCTGTCATCGCAACGGCCCCGGTCTTCGCACCGGGGCCGTTGCGTTTTGGGTTAGCGCGCGGCCGCCTCGCGTCCGATCCGCCCGTGCAACCAGCGCACCAGCAGCCACGACACCATCGGCGCGAACAGCAGGATCAGCAGCACCACCGCGATCCGCCCGGCCATGTCCCAGCCTTCGCCGCCACGCACCGCCGGCAGCGAGGCGAGCACGATCAGCGCCGGGGTCAGCAGCGAGGACAAGCTCGCCGGCACCGCGCCGGAGCCGCGCCGCGCGGCGAACATCAGCGCGAACAAGCCGTGCACCGTGCCGACGCCGAGCGCGACCACGCTCATGCCCACGCGCTGGTCGCCGTCGCCCAAGGCGGTGAACGAGGCCGCGACGTTCTGCACCAGCAGCGCGATGCCGGCGCACAGACTGGCCGCGATCAGCGCGCCGAGCACGCGGCGCTGCCAGGGTTTCCACACCGCCGGCGCCGGTGCGCGCCCGCCCAGGCGCCAGGCCAACGGCAAGGCGATCGCACCGATCAGCACGACCTTGGCCGCGCCCAGCAGCGACACCCACATCAGCAGTTCCTGGCGGGTGCGGCTTGCAGCCAGCGCCGTCAAGGCTTGGTTCTGCCCCAGCGACCAGGCCAGGCCGAGCCCGAAAATCAGCACCAACGCCGCCAGCACCGTCAACCATGCGCGCCGCGGCACGCCGTTCTTTTCGACCAGGCGAGCGCTCAGCGCCAGCACGAAGCCGACCAGCAGGCTGGTCGAACACAACCATTGCAGCGCTTGCGCCGCCGGCGACAGGGTGTCGCGCGCATCGGCCGGCGTGGTCGCCACGCCGATCAGCACGAACGCGCCGGACAAGATCAGGATCAGCGCGGCCAGGGTCAGCGGGACGAACACGGGGGAACGGTTTTCGGCGACGACGGTCGACATGCGGGGTCCGGGCTCAGGCGGTGGCAGCGGGCAGAGTAACGAGTTCGCGCCGGTCGCGGCGCGGCGCAGTCGGCGGTTCGTCCCGCGGCCGCAGCCGCGCAACCGGCGCGAGCGCGGGCGCGATCGTGGAAATCGATGCGACGCCGCAGCTTTCACGCGCGCCGCGTCCATTCGTTGATAGCGGTACCGGCGGCACCTCGCCGCCCCTTCCAGGAGCTCTCCATGCGCGTTCTTTCTGTCCTCGCCGCCGGCCTGGGCCTGGCCGCGGCCGTGTCGGCGCTGCCGGCTTCGGCGCAGGCCATCGCTTTTCCCTCACCGAATTTCCGCGGCGGCAACACCGACTGGCAGACCACGCTTGCGACTCAGCAGGATCTGGCGGTGGTGTACTCGCTGCAGGCGCCCGGCGCGAAAGCGCTGCTGGTCGGCGCGCTGGCGCAGCAAGGCGCGCCGCAGGGCCAGTACAAACTCACCGGCACCTTCGGCAAGGGCACGCCGCTGACGGTGGCGATCGCGCCGGTCGCGCTGGGCAAGGTGTGCAAGGACAACAACGGCAAGACCGGCGGCCCGTACGGCGCCTACACCTACGCGATCACGGTGACGCCGCAAGGCGCCAAGCCCAGCTCCAAGACGGCGCCGTGGCCGACCTTCCTGTACGGCTGCGGTGTGTTCACCAGCGAGTGAAGCGCGCCGCCGCGCCGCGGTTCAAACCGGCAAACGGAAAAACGCCTGCGCCGTGGCGGTGCTCGCCGCCGCGGTGACCTCGACCGCTTCGCCGCGGTCGCGGGCCAGTTCTTCGACGATGTGGGCCAGGTACATCGGCTCGTTGCGCCGGTGCGAAGGCGCCGGCTTGACCGTGCGCGGCAGCAGATACGGCGCGTCGGTTTCGATCATCAGCCGCTGCGCCGGAATGTGTTTGACCAACTCGCGCAGGTGCAGGCCGCGGCGTTCGTCGCAGAGCCAGCCGGTGATGCCGATGTGCCAGTCCTGGTCGAGGTAGTCGAACAACTCCTCGCGGGTGCCGGTGAAGCAATGCACCACCGCCGGGCCGAGCTTGCCGTCGAAGTTCTTCATCATCGCCATGAAATCGGCGTGGGCGTCGCGCTGGTGCAGGAACAGCGGCTTGCCGGTGTCGACTGCGGTCTGCAACTGCATCTCGAACGCGCGCCGCTGCGCCGGGCGCGGGGAGAAGTCGCGGAAATAATCCAGGCCGCATTCGCCGACCGCGACGGTCTCCGGATGCGACAACAACTCGCGCATTTCCGCATCGCATTCGGTGGTGTATTCGCTGGCGTGGTGCGGGTGCACGCCGGCGGTGGCGAACAACTCGCCGGGATACCGCCGCGCCAGTTCCAGCGCCTTGGGCGAGTGCTCGCGGCTGGCGCCGGTGATCACCAGCTTGGCCACGCCGGCCTCGCGCGCGCGCTGCAGCACCGCCTCGCGATCGTGGTCGAAGCTGTCGTGGGTGAGGTTGGCGCCGATGTCGATCAGTTGCATGTCAGAGCGGGGGTAGAGCGGGCAGCGCGCAGTGTAGAGGTTCCCGCGGGTGCGCCCAACCTTGGGCGGAGCGCCGTCTCCCCAGTTCGTCATTCCCGCGAAGGCGGGAATCCAGAGACTTCAGCGCCGTCCTTCCAGCCCGTCATTCCCGTGAAAGCGGGAATCCAGAAATTTCAGCGTCATCTTTCAGTTCGTCATTCCCGCGAAAGCGGGAATCCAGCGACTTCAAACGTTCTCGCACGAAAGGCCCTGGATTCCCGCCTTCGCGGGAATGACGTTCTGGAGAGAGGCGCGGCGCGGTTTTTGCAGAACCTCGAAGCCTCGCTTGCAACTTCGAAACCCACCCGCACCATTCCGGCCACCGCCCCCGGTCCGTATCCTTGCGCGGGTGAACACACCCGCTTTCCCCATCGATCCGCTGCTGCCGGCCATCCGCGACAGCCTCGCCGAACACCCGCGCCTGGTCCTGGAAGCCCCGCCCGGCGCCGGCAAGACCACCCAGGTGCCGCCGGCGCTGCTGGACGCGCCGTGGCTGCAAGGCGGCAAGATCGTGATGCTGGAACCGCGCCGGGTGGCCGCGCGCGCGGCGGCGAACTTCATGGCCCGCCAGCGCGGCGAGGCCGCCGGCGACACGGTCGGCTACCGGATCCGCTTCGAGAACAAGATCGGCCCGCGCACCCGCATCGAGGTGGTCACCGAAGGCATCCTGACCCGGATGATCCAGGACGATCCAACCTTGGACGGGGTCGGCGCGCTGTTGTTCGACGAATTCCACGAGCGCCATCTGGCCGCCGACCTGGGTCTGGCCCTGGCCCTGGACGTGCAGGCCTCGCTGCGCGAAGACCTGCGCATCGTGGTGATGTCGGCGACCCTGGACGGCGAGCGTCTGGCCCAGTTTCTCGACGCGCCGCGGCTCAGCAGCGCCGGGCGCAGCTACCCGGTGACGGTCGGGCACTACCCGGCGCGGCGCGAGGAGAAGCTGGAACACCAACTCAAGCGCGCGGTCGAGCACGCGCTGGCGCAGCACCCCGGCGATGTCCTGGCGTTCCTGCCCGGGCAACGCGAAATCGCCCGCGCCGACGCCGCCCTGGCCGGCAGCGAGGCCGCGCGCGGCGTGGACGTGCTGAGCCTGCACGGCGAGCTGCCGGTCGAACAACAAAGCCGGGTGCTGCAACCCGACCCCGACGGCCGCCGCCGGGTGGTGTTGGCGACCAACGTCGCCGAATCCAGCGTGACCCTGCCCGGCGTGCGGGTGGTGATCGATTCGGGGCTGGCGCGCGAGCCGCGTTACGACCCCAACAGCGGCTTCGCCCGCCTGGACGTGGTCGCCATCGCCCAGGCCTCGGCCGATCAGCGCGCCGGCCGCGCCGGTCGCGTCGCCGAAGGCTGGGCGTATCGGCTGTGGCCCGAATCGCAGCGCTTGGAACCGCAGCGGCGGCCGGAGATCGCCCAGGTCGAACTGGCGGGGCTGTGTCTGGAACTGGCCGCGTGGGGCGACGCCGGCCTGCGCTTCGTCGATCCGCCGCCGGGCGGCGCGATGGGCGCGGCGCGCGAATTGCTGCTGCGGCTGGGCGCGTTGCAGGACGGCGGCGACCGCGCGCCGACCATCACCGCGTTCGGCAAACGCATGCTCGCGCTGGGCACCCATCCGCGCTTGTCGGCGATGCTGCTGGCGCCGACCGATCCGCTCGAACGCGCGCTGGCCTGCGACCTGGCCGCGTTGATCGAAGCGCGCGATCCGCTGCGCAGCGGCGGCGACGCCTTGGCCGCGCGCTGGCAGGCCCTGGCCGCGTTCCGCGCCGGCCGCGCCCCCGCCGAGGCCTCGCGTTCGGCGTTGGCGGCGCTGGATCAGGCCGCCAAACAGTGGCGCCGACGTTTGCGCGTGGACGCCAACCCGCCCGCGGCCGTGCCCGCGCACGCGCTCGGCGATCTGTTGCTGCACGCCTTCCCCGACCGCATCGCCCGGCAACATCCGTCCGATCCGTATCGCTACCAACTCGCCAACGGCCGCAGCGCCAAACTGTTCGACGACAGCGCGGTGTACGGCGAGCGTTGGCTGGTGATCGCCGAACTGCGCGACGACCCGCGCGACGCGCGCATCCTGCGCGCCGCGCCGCTGGATGAGGCGCGGCTGGAACGCGAGTTCCCGCAGCGCTTCGTCAGCGAAGACCGGGTGGTGTGGGACGCCAACGCGCGCGGCATCGCCGCGCTGCGCGAACGCCGCTTCGATCGGATCGTGCTCGACAGCCGGCCGCTGGCCAAACCCGATCCGGCGCGTTACGCCGACGCGCTGGTCGACGCGGTGCGCCAACTCGGTCTGGACGCGTTGCCGTGGACGCCGTCGCTGCGGCAATGGCGCGAACGCATGCGCTGTCTGCGCGAATGGATGCCGGAATTGGCGCAAGGCGAACACGCGTTGCCGGACTTGAGCGATGAAGCGCTGCTGGCCGGGCTCGACGATTGGCTCAAACCGGCGCTGCGCGGCAAGACCCGGCTGGATGCGCTGGACGAAGCCGCGTTCGGCGAAGCCCTGCGTTCGCTCGCCGATTGGACCTGGCGGCAGAAACTGGAAACCCTGGCGCCGACCCGGATCGCGGTGCCGTCGGGGCAAGAGCGCGCCATCCATTACCACTTCGAACCCGAACGCCACGACCCGCACATCGGCGCGACGCCGCCGGTGCTGGCGGTCAAGCTGCAGGAATTGTTCGGTCTGGCCGACACCCCGCGGATCGCCGACGGCCGTGTGCCGTTGACCTTGCACCTGCTCTCGCCAGCGGGCCGGCCGTTGCAGGTGACCCAGGATCTGCGCGGTTTCTGGGAGCGCGGCTACCCGGAAGTGCGCAAGGAAATGAAAGGCCGTTACCCGCGCCATCCGTGGCCGGACGATCCGTGGACGGCGACCGCGACCCATCGGGCCAAACCGCGCGGGACGTGAGCGGCGCGGATTCGATCCGTTCCCGCATGGGCTGCCTGTAGGAGCGGCGCAAGCCGCGACCGCGAAACGCACAAGCCGGCGTCTGTGCGGCGACCTGCATGTCATACGGACAGGTCCGCCGATGCGCGCGCATCGCGCGTAGGCGGTCGATACGTCGCAATCGCGGTGGACGCGGTTGTTGGGTTGGCGCGGTCGCGGCTCGCGCCGCTCCTGCAGGTAGTCCATGCGACCGCCGATACACATCCGTACTGGTCAACCTCCGCCGCCGCGTGTTTACATTCAGGCCCCAGCCAGACCGCCGCGCCAGCGCTCACAGAATTTCAACGGTGGCGCGCCGACACTGGAGCCCGTTTCTCCTGTCCAGGACCGACACGATGAGCAAGTTCGAATCTCTGCCCGAGCGCGCGCTGGAATTGGTGCACGCGATCAGTGCCAACATCAAGGAAGCCGCGCCCAAGGCCGGTCAGTGGCTGGAGACCGGCGCCAAGCTCGGCGTGGTCAAGTCCGGCGCGCGCACCGCCGGCGGTTTCATCCGCCGCAACCCGGTGGTCGCGGTGGCCGCCGTCGCCGGCGCCGGTTTGCTGTGGTACGCCGCGGCGCGGCGCAAGGCGCGCAAGCAGGCCGAAGGCGGCGAGACCATCGAAGGCAGCGCGCGCCGGATCGACGCGCGCCGCGCCGAACGCAGCGAGTCGCGCCGTCGCCGCAATGCCGGCGATGAGTCGACCGAGTGATCCATGCATCGCTCGCCGTGCGGCGAGCAGTGCGATAGCGAGGCCGGCCATAGCGCCGGCCTTCGTTTTTTCGGGCCTTCCGTTTCGGGTGTGCGGGCCGCCGACGATCGCTGAGAGCATCGATTCCTAACCACCCCGTCGTCAGCGCGCAACTCACCTATCGTCATTCCGGCGAAAGCCGGAATCCATTTTGACGTTGCTCTTAGGCGCTTCAGCCACGCGCAAACGCAACCACCCGAGCCGGTGGAGCAAAATCAAAATGGATTCCGGCTTTCGCCGGAATGACGGTAGGTGGGTCGCGCGGTCGCCGGAATGACGGTAGGTGGGTTGCGCGGTTTGTTTAGGTGAGTTGCGTGGTTTGTTGCGGTCGGCGAGTGAGGCGCTGCTGTGGCCAGCGCGTTGCGCGGTCGTGTTTCGACCGATGAGTTGCGCGGCGCCGTTCCAGCCGGCGGATTACCCGATCGCCTCAGCGAACCTCAATCCACCGCTGGCGCCGGCGGATGCTCATGCCCCACCGCTTCGGGCAACTCGATGATGAAACGCGAGCCGCCGTGTTTGCGTTCCTCGTACCACAACTGCCCGCCGGCATTGACCACGATCTGTTTGGCCAGCGACAACCCCAGCCCGCTGGACAGGCCGTCGTCGACTTCCTCGTCGTGCAGGCGCACGAACGGCTTGAACAACTCGCGCTGGCGCGCGACCGGAATGCCCGGGCCGCGGTCGGCGACGATCAGTTGCCAGAAGCCCGGCGCGCTGTTGCGCGCGGCCAGGGTCAGGTCGCTGCCGGGCGCGTACTTCATCGCGTTGGTGACCAGGTTCTCGCTGACCTGACGCAGCACCCGCGGGTCCATCGCGACCTGGGCGCTGCCGTTGGGCGGCGGCAGCACGTCGACGTGGATGCCGCGCGCGTCCAGTTGCATCTCGTAGCGGCGCACCAGCCAACCCAGGGTTTCGTTGAGGTCGGCGCGGCCGGTCTGTTCGGCGCGTTCGCGGGTGCCGGCCTGGCTTTCCAGGTAATGGCGGATGTAGCCCAGCGCATCGTCGGCGCTCTCGTGGATCATCTGCAGGTAGCGCGGCACGCGCTCGGGCTTGCAGCCGTTGTTGAGCAGCAGGTCGCTGGCGAACAGCACGCTGGTCAGCGGGTTCTTGAGATCGTGCGCGACCAGGTTGACCAGTTCCTCGCGTTCGCGCGCGACCCGCTCCAGGCGGTCGCGGGTCAGCTTCAATCCGACATGTGCGTTGACCCGCGCCAGCAGTTCTTCGGGCAGGAACGGTTTGGTGACGTAATCGACCACGCCGGCATCGAAAGCGCGCAGCAACAGGTCGCGGTCGTGGGCGGCGGTGACGAACACCACCGGCACCCGCAGCGGCGAGCCGGCGCGCAGCGCTTCCATGACCTCGAAGCCGTCCATGCCCGGCATCATCACGTCGAGCAGGATCAGGTCCGGCGGCGAGGCCGCGTACAGGCTCAGCGCCTCGTCGCCGGTGGAGGCCGACACCACTTCGTAACCCTGGCGGGACAATAGGGCGGTGACCACGCGCAGGTTCGCGGCCTGGTCGTCGACGACGAGGATGCGGCCGGTGGATGTCGCGGGTGTGCTCATACGTCCTGTAGATCCCCGTAGAGGCCTAAAATCACGGCGGTTTCACGTCAATTTCGCATACGTGAATCGCGTGGAAATCGTGTGGAAGTTAACAGAAACCTTCACGCAAAGGCGGGACGGTCGACGGAAAAAGTGAATCGTTCACGCCCCTGCGACCGGATGCCGCAACGGGCCGCGGCAGGCCAGCCCATGGCGCGAGTTGGGCATGGCTGAAACTTTTGCGGCGGCGCATCATGAACACCGTCGCATTAAGGAAATTGCAATGAACTCACATGCGCTGGGACTACCGCCCTTGACCGTCGCGGCACCGGCCTTGTGCAGCGCGTACGCATGACATCTGCTCCTGCCGCGACGCCCGGTTCCGCCCTGACCTGCCGCTTGCCGATCCCGCCCCTGCCATGAACGCCGTCAGCTCCCCCGTGTCCACCGCTCCCGCCGTCCAGGCCCGCCGCCTGGGCATCGCCATGGCCGCCACCGGCGCGGTCCTGTTTTCGGCCAAGGCGATCCTGGCCAAGTTGCAGTACCGCTACGGCGTGGATTCGCTGCAGGTGCTGACCTTGCGCATGGCGCTGTCGCTGCCGTTGTTCGCGCTGCTGGGCATTCGCGAGACCCGCCGCGCCCGCGCCCGCCAGGCGCTGCCGTCGCGGCGCGACTGGGGCTTGATCGTGGTGCTCGGCGTGCTCGGCTATTACCTGTCGAGCCTGCTGGATTTCTGGGGGCTGGAATACGTGCCGGTGTCGCTGGAGCGTCTGATCCTGTTCCTCAATCCGACCATCGTGCTGCTGATCGGCTTGTTCGCGTTCAAGCGCAAGGTCGCGGCCAAGGAATGGATCGCCTTGGCGGTGAGCTATGCCGGCGTGGTCCTGGTGATGGTCGAGAACCTGCGCGTGCAGGGTGATCACGTGCTGCTGGGCAGCGCCCTGGTGCTCGGCGCGGCGGTCAGCTACGCGCTGTATCTGGCGATGTCGGGCGAACTGGTCAAGCGCCTGGGTTCGCTGCAACTGGTGGCCTACGCGATGCTGGTGTCGACCGCGGCGGTGCTGATCCACTACCTGATCGCGCGCGATCCGGCCGCGTTGTTCGGCCTGCCCTGGCAGGTGTACGCGCTGGCCGCGGCCAACGCGGTGTTCTGCACCTTCTTGCCGGTGACCTTCACCATGGCCGCGGTGTCGCGCCTGGGCGCCGGCACCGCCGCGCAGTTCTCGGTGATCGGGCCGGTGTCGCTGGTGTTCCTGGGCGCGTGGGTGCTCGGCGAGAAGATCACCCTGATCCAGTTGCTCGGCACCGCGGTGGTGCTGGGCGGGGTGCTGCTGCTGAGCCGGCCGGGCGCCAACTCGGTGCCGGTGGCGCCGCCGGAGAAACCGTCCGCGGGCGCTTGAGCGGGCGGTCGGGCAAAAAAACGGGCGCCCTGGGGCGCCCGTTTTCGCAAGCGTTGAAGCCTGGACTCAGTGAGTCGCCGCCAGCGGCAGGAAGTGCGCTTCCTGGAACACGCCGATCGAGCGGCAGGTGCTGTTCTGCAAGGCCGCCAGATCGGTCTGACGGCGGCGCAGATCGCCGCCGTAGCTGCGCATCGTCGTCGACACCACGCCATCGGGGATCGTGTACTGGGTCGGGTTGGACACGCTCGGCGGCGGCAGCGGGGGCGGCGGCACTTGATTGCCGATCAGGAACTGCGACAGCGCCGCTTGCGCGCCGGACGCGCGCGGCGCCACGTGCAGGAAGCTGCCGGTCTGGGTCTCGCGCCCGTGGCAGGCATCGCAGGTGTTGAGCGAGAACTTGTTGCGCGCGTCGTTGTTGGCGATGCCCGGATGGCGCCAGGCCTGCTGCGGCGAAGGATTGAGCACCGATCCGGTCAAGAACGGCGTACCCAGATAGCTCAGCGGCACCACGTGCTGCTCGGCCAGCACCGCCGGCTGATTGGCGTTGATGAAGGTCGCCAACAGATTGGTGCTGGTGGAGTTGTTGAAGCTGTGGTGCGGGGTCTGCTTGGCCGGCACGATCGACAACTGGTTGCTGCCGCGCAGGATGTTGAACTCACGCAGTTCCCAGGGGTTCTGCAGGAATTCGTTGGTGCGGATCTGGTTGATCGCGCTGCCGTTGGGCTTGCGCGGCGAGGCGTTGGCCGAGGTGAACTGGTCGGTCAGCGCCTGCAGCGCGGCGTTGTAGCCCGGCGAGCCCAGCACCATCGAGCCCAGGTTGCCCCACTGCTGGGCGTAGCTGCGCACCGCCGGGCAGCCGTTGATCGGCACGCCGTATTCCAGGATCACGGTGAAGCGGTGCTGGGTGCACGAGCCGTTGGCGTTGCGGCGGATCACCCCGAACACGAACCGGCCCTCGCCGGCGTTGCCGCCGCCGTAAGCCGAATTGCCGCGCAGGTCGACCCGGTTGACGATGGCCAACAAGCGCATCTGCGATCTGGCCAGATCCAGCTTGCCATTGCTCAGCCGCGGCCAGGTGTTGAGCACCTGGCTGATCACCTGCGAGCGCGCCGGCACCGGGAAGGTGTTGACGCTGGTGGTGGTGGCCCAGGTCTTGAGCCAGTTCTCGACGAAGTCCGACGGGTCCACGCCGGTCAGCGGCTGATTGGCCATGTTGGTCATCAGCCGGTTGAAGGTCCACGCGCCGTTGGGATTGCCGGCGTTGGTGCAGGCGTCGAAGGTGCGGGTCGGGTCTTCGACCACCGACGGGTCGACCACCATCAGCGAGCGTTCCGGGCGCACCCGGCGCAGCGGCCCGAACAGGATGTGGCGCGGGATCTGGATCGCGGTGCCGGCGGCGATCTGTTTGCGCAGTTGTTCCGGGTCGAGGAACCGCACCGGCTCCTCGGCGATCATCAAGCGGCCGTCGAACTCCGGCGCGGTGTCCTTCTGGCCGGCTTCGTTCTGGCGTTGCTCTTGTTCCTTGACGAAGGAGTCGAAATCGAAGCCGATCGCGGCGCGGTACAGCTCCGGGTCCTTGTCGTCGCGCTTGAGCGAGACCGGTTTGCCGTCGACGTTGAACGGGATTTCCGCCGGCAGGTCCTGGCCCTTGGCGTAACGCAGTTGCAGCAGCGCGTTGCCTGCGGACGATTGCGGGGTGGAGGTGAGGGTGATGGCGTCCAGCGCCGGTGGGACTTGTTCGAAGCTGGACGTGTCGGCGGCGGCAGTCACGCGGCCGGCGGCGTCGGCCGGGGCGGCGGGAGACAGCAGGTAGACGGCGCCGGCGCTGACCGCCAGACCGATGCCGAGGGACAGCGAACGCAGGGTGTACATGGGTCGGGCTCCTCCGATGAGCAGACCGCGGTGGCGTAGCGCCAGGCGCGTAGCTATCGGTGACGCTAGGGCCCGTGCGAGGCGCCCGCCAGCGCCGGCATGGGATCAAACCGGGACGGTTTCTCAGCCATCGCGGCGATTGGTGGCGATCTTGCGATAGCGGTCGCAGAGCGTTTGTGCGCGATGGCGAATCGGGGTGCGCGGCGGTTCGCGCTCGCCGTTTGCGCGCGGTTGCAGGACCAAGCGCGAATGGTGGATTCGATGCGTAGAAATTGAGTCTCGCGCGAATCGGACCGCGCGGCGAGAATGGCCGCCTCTCATCGCCAGCGCTGTCGCACGAGCATGCAACGATTCCTGATTCTCCTCGCCCTGCTCGCCGCGGCGGTGTTCGCCTATCTGCATTGGTTCGGTTCGAAGGCATCCGGCTACAGCCTGGCCCGCGTCGAGCAGCAGCCGATTCCCAAGCGCGAGTTCTATGAGCTTTGGCGCGAGGTCGGATTACAGGAGTGCGACACCCGCGACCAAGGTCCGAGTCAGCTCGCGCCGGCGCCCTGTCGCGACTACGTGCTGGCCAAGCACGACCGTTGTGTGGCCAGCGCCGGCAGCAGCGCGCCGGCGCAGATCGCCAGCAAGGCCGAATCGCGCCGGCTGGCGCATCTTTATTTGGAATGTGTTCAACCCATGCCCCATTGCAACGGCGTGGAAGTGCGCACCTTCGAAGAAGCCCGCCGCCACTGCCCGCCGTGACCGGGCGCTAAAGCGTCCGCCACTGCCCGGGCTGCAGATCGCCGAGTCGGTGCGGGCCGATCGCCACGCGCACCAGCCGCAGCGTCGGCAAACCCACCGCCGCGGTCATCCGCCGCACCTGCCGGTTGCGGCCTTCGCCGATGGTGAGGGCGATCCAGGCATCGGGCACGGTCTTGCGCAAGCGCACCGGCGGATCGCGCGGCCACAGCGCCGGCGCGTCGATGCGCTCGGCCTGCGCGGGCAGGGTCGGGCCGTCGTTGAGCTGGACGCCGCGGCGCAGCGCCTGCAGTTGCGCGTCGTCGGGTTCGCCTTCGACCTGCACCCAGTAAGTCTTGGGCTGCTTGTGGCGCGGATCGGTGAGCCGGTGGGCGAGGCCGCCGTCGTCGGTCAGCAGCAACAGGCCTTCGCTGTCGTGATCCAGCCGGCCGGCGGCGTACACGTCCTTGGGCAGGGCGAAGCCGGCCAGGGTCGGTTTGGGCGGGACGCTGCGATCGGTGAACTGCGACAGCACCCCGAAGGGTTTGTTCAAGGCGATCAGCATTGCGGTCCAGGGTTCGGTCGTGCGGCCGACGGGCCGGCGCGATGCATCGGATCAGGGCCGATGCACCGCGGCGGTCGCCGCGATCAACGCGGCTTGCGGAACTTCAAGGTCATCCGGTCGCTTTCGCCGATCGCCTGATACTTGGCGGCGTCGGCCGGGTCGTGGTTGTTGGACGGCGGCAGCGTCCACACGCCTTTGGCGTAGTCCTTGGTGTCGCGCGGGTTGGCGTTGATCTCGCTCTTGCCTTCCAGCTTGAAACCGGCGGCTTCGGCCAGCGCGATCACCTGCGCCTGACCCACGTAGCCGGACTTGTCGTCGGCCGGCACGTCGGCCTTGGCCCGGTGCTCGACCACGCCGAGCACGCCGCCGGGCTTGAGCACGTCGAAGAAGCCCTTGAACATCACCTCGGCCTGGCCGGCCGAACGCCAGTTGTGCACGTTGCGGAAGGTCAGCACCACATCGGCCGAACCGTTCTCGCCGAAGAACGGCTTGTACGAGTCGTACGCGGCGATGGCGACTTTGCCGTACTGCGCCGGCGCGGCGGCGAACTTCTGTTCCAGCGAGGTCTTGGCCTTGGTGAAGTACAGCCGCGAGCTGGCCTGGGTCTGGGTGTCCGGATCGACCACCGCGGCCACGTAGCGGCCCTTGGCGGCCAGGTACGGGGCGAGGATTTCCGAATACCAGCCGCCGCCCGGGGTGATTTCGACCACGGTCTGCTCCGGCTTGAGGCCGAAGAAGCTCAGCGTTTCCAGCGGATGGCGGTAGCCGTCGCGGGCGACGTTCTTCGGGTCGCGCCAGCTGCCGGCGATGACGCTCTTGAGCGAGCCGGCCGGGCCGGTGTCGCGCACGACCGAGGCGGGCTTGGGATCGCTCTTGGGCGTGGCTTGCGGCTGCGGCTTGGCTTCGGCCTTGGGTTCGGGCTTCGGCTCCGGCTTGGGTTCCGGTTTCGGCTCGGGTTTCGGCTCGGGTTTCGGTTCGGGCTTAGGTTCGGGCTTAGGTTCGGGCTTCGGCTCAGGCTTGGCTTCGGCCGGGGCCGGTTCGGGTTTGCTTTCGGGCTTGGCTTCGGCCTGCGCTTCGGCTTTCGCCTCGGCCTTGGTCTCGGGCTGCGCCTGCGCCTGAACTTCGGCCTTCGCTTCGGCCTTGGCTTCCGGCGCGGCGGCGGCATTGCTGGCGTTGGCTGCGGCGGTGGCCTCGGCTGCAGCTTCCGCGGCGGCCTTTGCCGCGGCTTGCGCCGCCGCCTCGGCAGCCGCCACGTCCTCGGCGGCTGCTTGTGCCGGCTTGGCCGGATCGGCGGCGGGGGTTTGTTGAGCGTGTGCGGCTACGGCCAAACCGGGCAGCAGCGCGGCCAGCGCCCAACGGGCAAGACGTTGTCGTTCCATGCAACGGACTCCATGTCGTTTGGGGAGGCCGCCAGCCTACCGCAAGCGTTCAGTTTCCGGGACACCATCACAGTGCGCGGCGTGGCGCATTCAGCGCCGCTTGCGTTGAGTTTTGTTGGCCGTCGCGGTTTGGCCGCAATCGCCTTCGTCGGTGCTCGCGGCCACGCGCACGGCCAGATCCGACTCCATCTGATCCACGTAAGCGCGCGCCTGTTCGTGCAGCCAGGTGCGGAACGATTCCAGCCCGGCGTGATCGACCGAGCGCTGCGGATACACCAGGTAATGGCCCCAATCGATCTTCAACCGGCCCTGGCTCAGCGGCACCAGTTGCCCGTTGCGGATCAGCAAGCGGGTGCGCGCCATCCGCCCCAGCGCCACGCCCAGGCCTTCGACCGCGGCGCGGTGCATGGTTTCGGAATCGTCGAAGTGGGCGACGAAGCGGGTCGGGCGTTTGCCGCCGTAGCGGTCGAACCAATCCTGCCAATAGGTGGACAGGTCGCCCAGCAGCGGCCAGCGGTGCAGGTCTTCCTGCGCCGGCAGCCCGCCCATGCGTTCGACCAGCGCCGGGCTCGCCACCGGCACCAGGGTTTCGTCGAACAGGTGCTCGATCACCAGCCCGGGCCAGCGCCCGTAGCCGCCGCGCATGGCCGCGTCGATGCCGGGTTCGCGGTCGAAATCGACCAACGCCGCGGACGAGAACAGGTTGAGTTCCAACTGCGGGTACAGCGCGACGAAGCCGCCCAGGCGCGGCACCAGCCAGGAGGAGGCCATCGACGCCATCAGGCTCAGGGTCAGCACGTCGTCGCGGCGCGGGCTGTATGGGCGCAGCGCGTGATCGAGCGCGTCCAGGTGCGGGGCGACCACCGACAACAGGCGGTCGCCGTCGGCGGTCAGGCTGACCCCGCGCGGCCCGCGTTCGAACAAACGCCGGCCCAGGCGTTCTTCCAGGGTGCGGATCTGATGGCTGAGCGCGCTGACGGTCAGGTGCATCTGTTCGGCCGCGCGGGTCAGGTTCTGGGTCCGCGCGGCGGTAGCGAAACCCAGCAGAGCGTGCAACGGCGGTCGGTTCATCGCGGTGGGTCCAGGGCGGCTGCCGGGGAGCGGCATGGAACGGCATGGAGTCGGTGCCAGCCTACAACCTGATTCAAGACTGGCTTGCAAACGCGTCGCTTTTTTGCCGATTCTGGCGAGCGTACCTTGCGAATCACTCAATAGGCCAGCCCCAACCCCCTTCCCCGGGGCCGGCCCGATCCGCCAGGAGGCTAGGCCATGAATATCTACAAGAACCTGATGTTTCTGCACGGCCATTTCGTCGACCCGCGCGACGCCGACGATGAGGCCGCGCTGGTGGCGCAGACCCGCGCCGCGGAGCCCGCGCCGGCGTACGTCCCGGCCCGGGTCGTCTCGCGCAAGGTTCAAGTCTCGCGCGCCGACAGGCTCGGCTGGCGCGCCTGGTTGCGGCTGTGGCCGCGCGAGACTTCGCGGGTGGATGGCGATTGCGGCGTGCGTGGGTGAGCTTGATGCGAGCGATCGGCTGCGTTTGCGATGCCAGAGATCGGCCCCGCTTCGGCGGGGTCGGTCGTTTAGGGCTTTAGCGTCGTCCCGTCGCAACGTCATTCCCGCGAAGGCGGGAATCCAGAGACTTCAGCGCCATCCTTCCAGGTCGTCATTCCCGCGAAGGCGGGAATCCAAGGACTTCAGCGCCATCCCTCCAGGTCGTCATTCCCGCGAAGGCGGGAATCCAAAGACTTCAGCGTCATCCTTCCAGCCCGTCATTCCCGCGAACGCGGGAATCCAGAGACTTCAGCGCCATCTTCCCAGCCCGTCATTCCCGCGAAAGCGGGAATCCAGCGACTTCAAACGTTCTCGCACGAAAGGCACTGGATTCCCGCCTTCGCGGGAATGACGGTAGGTGAGTACGCTGTTGTTGACGTTCGACGTTCGACGTTCGACGTTCGACGTTCGACGTTCGACGTTCGACGTTCGACGTTCGACGTTCGACGTTCGACTCCCGCCTCCCGCCTCCCGCCTCCCGCCTCCCGCCTCCCGCCTCAAGGCAACCGCCGCTCCGACGGATACGGCGCCACATCGCTGCGCTGCCCGCCCATCAACCCGGCCTGCACCTGCTGCCACCACTCCATCCGGAAAATATCCCCGTGCGCATGCATCAACGCGCCCAGCAGCGGCGGCGACAGGCCTAGAAAGCGCGGGAACTGCTCGGGAAACACGTCGTTGCCGTGGGCGTAGAACCACGCGCCCGATTCCATCTCTTCCTCGTGATTGCGCGGCGCCGGCACTTGCCGGAAGCGGCAGTCGGTGACCAGGCACAACTCGTCGTAATCGTAAAAAATCGCCCGCCCGTGCCGCGACACGCCGAAGTTCTTCAGCAACAGGTCGCCGGGAAAGATGTTGCTCAAGGCCAGATCGCGGATCGCCTGACCGTAGTCGATCACCGCCGCGCGCGCGGCCTCGGCGGGTTGTTCGCGCACGTACAGATTCAACGGCCGCAAGCGGCGCTCCACATAGCACAGGTGCAGGACCAGATCCTCGCCGTCCTGGCTGATGCTGCCGGCGCAGGTGCTGAGCAATTCCTCGAGCAGCTCCGGCGAAAACCGCGCGCGCGGAAAGCGCAGGAACCGGAACGGCTGCGCATCGACCAGGCGGCCGACGCGGTCGTGGTGGAACACCAGCGAGTACTTGGCCTCCACTTCCTCGCGGGCGACGTCCTTGGGATAGGCGAAGCGGTCGCGGATCAGCTTGAACACCAGCGGATAGCTGGGCAGGGTGAACACCGCCATGACCATGCCGCGCTCGCCCTCGGCGTGAATCAGCCGCTCGCCCGGTTGCGCGGCGAACTGGCGGAAGAAGGTGCGGTAGCGCTCGGTCTTGCCCTGCTTGGCCCGGCCGAGCACGGTGTAGAGCTCATCGATCGGCTTGCCCGGCAGCAGCGTGCGCAGGAACACCACCGCGTCGCCGACCGTGCCCAGGTCGGCATGGAAGTAGCTGCGCGAGTAACTGAACAACTGCACCACTTCGCTGCGCAAGGTCAGCACCGCATCGACCTTGAGCGCGCCGTCGTCGTTGACCAATGCGATCACGCACGGCGAGAACGAACGCTCGCCGAACACCCGCCCGATCAGATACGCGCGGCGTTCGCGATAGAACACCGTGTCCAGCAATTCCACCGCGCGCACCGGATGCGGGCCCCAATGCTGCAGATCGTCCTGCAGGCGCACCGCGATCCCGGCCGCGCAGCGGGTGCGGTGCGCGTACGGCACGGCGAAGGGATAGTCGTCGAGCACGCGCATGAAGGTTTCGACCAACCGATCGCCGGACACCGCATAGCTGTGCCGCGCCACCGGATGGGTGATCGCGTCGGTCGGTTCGATGTCCAGGGCGACGAATTCCAACGCCGGATCGACGCCGCGGGTCTTGAAGAAGCGCCGGGTCAAGGTGTTGAAGAAGGTCTTGTACAGCTCGCCGTCGAGCAGCGGCGCGATGATGTCGGCGTACGACGCGCGCACCTGCGCCCACAGCGTGTGTTCGCGCGCGCGTTCGCCCAGCCGCGCCTGCAGCGCGTCGCTGGCCTCGGCCACGCAGCGGTCGTACAACTCGATGCGCTCGACCGCGTCCTCGCGCGCGCCGTTCCAGTCGCTGCGCTCGAACCGGCCTTGCGCGCGCCGGGTGATCGCGGCGAAGCGCGCGTGGTAGTCGGCGAACGCATCGCGGATCTGGCTGGCGATGGCGGCGGCTTCGGCCGGGCGGGCCGGATCGGCGGAAGAGGCGGGCATGGCGGCAGTGTAAGACCAGCGCGCGGCCGCCCGCTGGATCCATTGCCGCTGAAACCAATCCTCGCGCCGCGCCGGCAGGCCACCGCGGCCCTCGGCCCTCGCCGGCCCGGCCGGTCACAAAACCGATGCATTGCACGGAATTATCGGAGTACCATCCGCTGCGACGGTGCAGGGACGCAGCAAGCGCCGATGGAATGGCCGATCCGGAGGTCGCCACAGGCGCTGGCCTGTCGGCACCGCATCGCCGCGATCCATCGTCGTCCGTGTCTTGTGCGCTCGCAGTCGGGATCCGTATCCCGCGTCATTCCAGACAAGAGCCACTCACATGCTACAGAAGATCATCATCGGCATTCTGGCCACGGCCCTGATCGCGGTTTGCTCGATCTGGGGCTACACCGCCTGGCAACAACAACAGGCTGCCGCGCCCGCCGCGCTGGTGCAGGCCGCCGCCGCGCTGCCGGCCAAACCGGCCGAGCCGCTCAAGCCGGAAACCGAAATCGCGCCGGTCGCGGCGCAGCTGCCGGCGGAAAAGGCCGACGGCACCCACTTCACCTATCAATACGTCTCCCCGCGCAATCCCAACTTGCTGGCCATGTACAACATGGCGCGCGAGATCGACGTGCTCAAGCAACTGCCCGAGGTCAACCAGCTCGACGGTTGGCTGACCCTGCCGCGGCCGATCAACTTCATCGCCGCCGAATGCGGCACGGTCAACGCCTTCTACGCCAAGGACAAGGGCGACATCGTGCTGTGCTACGAGATGCTCGAACTGCTGGTGCGCCAGGGCGCGGCGATCGCCGAAGCCAACGGCGGCACCACCCGCGATCAGCTCGACTACCTGATGGCCAACCTGCGCTTTCTGATGCTGCACGAAGCCGGCCACGCCCTGGTCGACATGCTCGACCTGCCCTCGACCGGCCGCGAGGAAGACGCGGTCGACCAACTGGCGACCACGCTGATGCTGTCGTTCGTCAGCGCCGACGAATCGCAGGGCGACATCGCCCAGAAGCTGCAGCTGGCCTCGAACTTCTTCCTGATGACCGACAACGGCCAGCACGACATGGCCACTTACGCCGACGAACACTCGGTCGGCGCGCAGCGCTTCTTCAACCTGCAGTGCATGGTCTACGGCAACAACCCGGGCAAGTACCTGCGCATCGTCACCAGCGGCCGCTTGCCTGAAGCGCGCGCGCTGCGCTGCGAGGAAGAGAGCAAGCAGATCACCCGCAGCTGGATGCGCCTGATCGAACCCAACATCGCGCCCAAGCACCGCATGACCGCCGAGGAAGAGCGGGCCAAGATCGAAGAGATCCAGCGCAAGCAGGTCGACAGCGCGCAGGCGCCGTACATGCGCTGAGCCTTCGCCAGCGCGGCCCGGCTTGCTCCTACAGGGGGCAGCCGATCGACACGCAAAACAAAGGGGCGCCGAAGCGCCCCTTTGTCCGAACCAAGACCGCAGCGCCCGATTACAGGTGCTTGATGATCTCGTCGGCGAACTCCGAGCACTTGACCTCGGTCGCGCCGTCCATCAGACGGGCGAAGTCGTAGGTCACGCGCTTGGAGCCGATGGCCTTGTCCATCGCGTCGATGATCGCATCGGCCGCTTCGGTCCAGCCCATGTAGCGCAGCATCATCTCGCCCGACAGGATCACCGAGCCCGGGTTGACCTTGTCCAGGTCGGCGTACTTCGGCGCGGTGCCGTGGGTCGCTTCGAAGACGGCGTGGCCGGTCACGTAGTTGATGTTGGCGCCCGGGGCGATGCCGATGCCGCCGACTTGCGCGGCGAGCGCGTCGGAGAGGTAGTCGCCGTTGAGGTTGAGCGTGGCGCTGACGTCGTATTCCTTCGGACGCAGCAGGATCTGCTGCAGGAACGCGTCGGCGATGGCGTCCTTGATGACGATGCCCGCGCCCGGCTTGCCTTCCGGAATCACGTGCCACGGACCGCCGTCGAGCTCGACCGCGCCGAAGAAGTCGCGCGCCACCTGGTAGCCCCAGTCACGGAAGCCACCTTCGGTGTACTTCATGATGTTGCCCTTGTGGACCAGGGTCACCGACTTGCGCTTGTTCTCGATCGCATAGCTGATCGCGCTGTGGACCAGACGCTCGGTGCCCAGGCGGCTGACCGGCTTGATGCCGATGCCGACTTCCACCGGCAGCTCGCGCGCCGGCGCGCCGATGGCCTGCAGTTCCTTCAGCCACGCGCCGGTCTTCTCGGCGGTGCCGAAGCGGATCTTGTCGAACGCCTGCGGGAATTCCTTGGCCAGGAAGTCCAGCACCTTCTGCGAGTCGGCGCTGCCGCCGGCCCATTCGATGCCGGCGTAGATGTCCTCGGTGTTCTCGCGGAAGATCACCATGTCCACGTCGCCCGGCTTCTTGACCGGCGAGGGCACGCCCTCGAACCAGCGCACCGGGCGCAGGCACACGTACAGGTCGAGCATCTGCCGCAGCGCCACGTTGAGCGAGCGGATGCCGCCGCCGACCGGCGTGGTCAGCGGGCCCTTGATGCTCACCAGATAATCGCGGCAGGCCTGCACGGTGCCGTCGGGCAGCCAGGTGCCGTAGGTGTTGTTGGCTTTCTCGCCGGCATAGACCTCGAGCCACTCGATCTTTTTCTTGCCGCCGTAGGCCTTGGCGACCGCGGCGTCGAGCACGCGCACCGAAGCGCGCCAGATGTCGGGGCCGGTGCCGTCGCCTTCGATGAACGGGATGATCGGGCGATCCGGCACATTCAGGCCGGTCGGGCTCTTGGTGATCTTGGCGCCGCCAGCGGGCGGCGTCGCTACGAACTCGGTCATTACGATCTCCAGTGGGGCCGCCCGTGCGCGTGCGCATGGACGGTCAGGGGTCCTTGCGGGCCGCTGTGGCGCGGCGACCCGGCCCGCCATTGTCGCGGTTCGGGCGGGGACAGGCAAAGTGCGCAATGGGTCGGTGTGTTGCGGTGGGGCGGTGGGTGCGCCATCCGCCGGGGCACGGCGTAGTTAACATGTACAGGCTTACGTTCGGCCCCGAAGCCTCTATCGGCCCGAGCGAGGATGCGCAGCGACCGATAAGGATCGAGCAAGGATGACGACGGACACTGGCGCCAAGACGCAGATTGTTCGGGCTGGAATGGAAAGGATCTCGCGCGACTTCACCCAAGGCCTCGCCGATCTGGGCTTCGCGCGCACGCGCAGCAAATTCTGGACGCGTCGATTCCAGCATCATCTCGATTTCATTCATCTGCATCGTTCGGGCAGCAGTTACGGCGCGTCGTACAACGCATCGGTGTCGTTGCGGGTTCATTTGGGAATCGCGGTGTTGGACGACGATCGCGAGATCCAGGCGTTGAACGGACCGGACAGCGACAACCTCGATCTGTTTCGGGCCGACCGCTTTCATCTTCGTTTCAATGCTTCATCGGGCAGCACTTACGAGCGTTGCCGGGACGACCTTTTGCGGTTTGTCGTTCAACGCGCTGAGCCCTGGTTTGCTAGATGGCGTACGCCGCTGGCGTTGCTGGAGAGCGAAGATTCGCCGTTGGACGCCGACGCCCGGCAGGCCTTGCGAGGCGGCTTGGACGGGCACTCAGCGGCCGAACGGGTGGCGCGTACGTTGAAGCGGTTTGGAATCGAGGACTAAGGTTCACGAAGCGGTCGTGACCGATGAGCGCTGCTGATGAAGCGCTGCTCAGACCTCGCGCCAATCCAGCGCCGTCAACGGCGCCATCCCATGCGCCGCCCGCGCCTTGTCGCACTGCGGGCTGGCGTTGCCGTCTTCCCACGCCGGTTTGAGCGCGTGGCAGGGCGAGGGCCGCAGTGCGTAGATGCCGCAGTGGGCGTCGGTGCCGATCTGGCCGCGCAGTTGTTCGCAGCGCAACGGTTTGCCGCCGTAGGTGCCGCGCATGGTGACCCGGTGCGGGTCGAGGGTTTCGGTCAGCGCGCTCGGGGTGAGGCCGCCGTCGAAGGCGTCGGTTTCGCTCCAGTGGAAGGCGACGCGGAAGTGGGCGCAGCAGGCGCCGCAGCGCAGGCAGGGGTGGGTGGTCATGCGCCGGTCGCGGGCGGAAAGAGCGGCATTGTCCAGCGATGCGCGGGCTCAAGGAAAGAGCCGCGAACCCTAGCCCCCTTTGCAAAAGGGGGCGGGCGCCCGGGATAAATCGGGGCACCGGGGTGGTGGCTGCGCCGGGGGATTGGCTTCAGGTCGCCGGGGGGCTCGGTGAAGCGAAGAGCGAAGAGCAAATCCCCCCTAGCCCCCCTTTTTCAAAGGGGGGAAGCGGTAGGTGGGGGCGTTTGGGGTGGGTGGGGCGAGCGGTCAGGCGCCGCAGCACTTCTTGTACTTCTTGCCGCTGCCGCAGGTGCACGGGTCGTTGCGGTCGGGGGTGTCGGCGCGGCGCAGCGGTTCGCGCGGGGTCAGCGCTTGGATCCGGTGGTGGTGCAGGTCGGCGAGCATGCCGGGCAGGCCGGCGACGATTTCCAGGCGCTCGCGGTAGCTGATCGGCGTGGCCGGGGCGGTCGGGTCTTCGCCCAGCACTTCGCCGCTGGCCAGACGGTCGAACAGGCCGAAGATTTCGTCGATCCAGTCGTTTTCGTCCAGCCACTTGTCCCAGGCCGCTTCGTTGAGCTCGACCCCGCGGAAGAAGCCGAACGCCCAGTCGCGGCCGACGTCGAGCTCATCGGGTTGTTCGGTGTCGGGTTCCTCCGGCAGCCACAGCAGCGGCGCCAGATGGTCGGGCAGGTCGTCGTCGCCGTAGCGCACGCGCGAGCAGACCATGTTCCAGTGGCCGCTCAGCAGGGCCTGAACCTGGGCGGCCTCGGCTTCGTCGTTCCAGCGCGGCTCTTTGCCGCCCCAGACCGGCGGCTGCCACTGCTCGGGCGCGGGCTGGGCCGGGCCGACCACCAGGGCCGAGAGGAAGCCGTCCAGCGCCTCCAGGTTGAAGCCCTTGTAGGGCACGGCGCGTTGGTCGAGCAGGTCGGCCAGGCGTTCGATCTGCTCATCGTCGAGGTAAGCGGGCGCTTTCATGGCGGGGCTCTGCAACGGGTGGGGACGCGCATGGTAGTCGCAGCGGCGTGTCCGCGCTGAAAATTCGGCGTCGGCTCGGGGCCCCCAACTGCCGCGGCATCGGCCGGCAGGACCTACGGGCCCTGGACGACCTGCGGCGGCTGCGCGCCGACCGGGCGTCGTGTCCGTCCGACCGCGTTCTCGACCCGACGGGTCGGATCAGCGGCCGTACGAGGACGTCGATCCGCCGCTACCGGACTCCTGCGTCCGTCGAAGCACCGGCGACAGCGATTCGCCGCCAGCGCGGCCATCGACCGCATGGCTGGACGCAGAACCCCGCGGCCGATGCGATGCGGCCGGTCGCTCGCGTGGAAGTTGCGATCCGCGGTCGCAGCGATGTCGCCACGCAGGCGCACACCTTCCGGCTCGGACACTACGCGCGCGCCGCTTGCCGCGGCGGATCGCGAAGCGATGGCGCATATCAGCAAAGAACGTGATGAAAACAAGTCATCCAAAAAAAATGGCTGCCTTTTCTACAGTTCAAATGAGCCCAGAAATGCGGCTAAGAAGATGACCGCAAACGCTTCCATCCGACGATAGTTCCAATGCGGCTCGCGACTAAGCCCGGGCGCAAGACACTCGCGACGCTGCGTCGATGCGAGTGCGCCGACGGAGCGCAAACAACCTCGTCCGTCGTCTCATTCACCTGATCAAGAAGGGATACAGCTCGTATGCAATCGACGGAAGCCACGACCCCGGTCGTCCCGAAATTCTGGAAGACGGCTTATGGCGTCATCAACGCGGTGGCCGATGAGAACGTAATCACCGAATCGCTCGGAAAACACGGGCGCTGGGTGGAGTCCGAGCTGGATTTTCTCAGCGGGCTGTTGCCGGAGGGCGCCACGGTGGTGGAGATCGGCGGGGAGTACGGCGCGCATGCGCTGTGCCTGTCCAAAGTGGTCGGCGCCGAGGGCGAAGTGCATGTGCTGGAACAAGACCGCCTGTTGCACCTGCAGATTTGCGCCAACGTCGCGCTCAACGGTGTGGTGAACGTACACGCTCACCAACCGGTCAAGGGCCGGCGCGCGTACTCGAACCTCCGCGATCTCGAGCTGACCTCCCTGCACTGCCTGAAAGTGAACCCGACCGGCGTGTTGGAGAGCGTGCTTGCCGACGCCAAAGAACTGGTCCGGCGCTGCAAGCCGTATCTCTACTTTCGCCTGGGTTCGCCGCAACTGGCGCGGGAAGAAGTCGGGATCGTCAAGGCGCTGGGCTACCGCTGCTGGTCGCACATCGCCTATCTGCAATCGGGCGCCGATGCGGGCGCAACCGGCGCCGCGTTTCCGGGCTGGGCGCACCAGAATGTCATCGCCGCGCCGTCGGAGTCCGTCGGCATGGATACCGACTTCGCCCATCTGAGAGAAATCTGAGCAGAACGATGCGCATCGGCTTGCTGTCGACGTTCATCGCGTGCGCCGCGGCGGCCTGCGCCAGCTTGCCGGATCCGCCCGTTCGCAAAGGCGCGGTCGCGCCGGCGACACCGTCGGCGCTGCGCACCGCTTCGGTCAAGCCGGCGCGCGCTGCGCGCAGCGACGGCGGCCAGCCTCGCCGGCCGCGGGCGAAGCGAAGCGACGACCAGGTCGCGCCGATCCGGCGCGGGCCTTACGTCGCGCCGGTGTCGTCCGCGTTTCCGGAAGCGGTGCCGCTGCAACGGCAGGGTTACAGCACGATCGCGCTCGATCTGCCCGAAGCCTTGCCGGTGCGGTCCGGGCCGGCGCGCGCGCAGCCCGCGGCCGCTTCGCCGCTGTCGGTGTGGCTGATCGCCGCGCTGGGAGCGATTGCGGCGTGGTTGTTCGCGGTCGCGTTGTGGCGGATGTGGCGACGGCCGGCGGTTCGATCCGGCGAGCGCGTCGAGCCCGCGCCGCCGGTTGCGTCGGCACCGGTCGAGTCGCTGGCGCTGGTGGCGGAAGAACCGAACGCGGTAATCGAGCCGTCGCTCGGCGAGCAAAACGACGCGATCGCGCGCGCCGCGTACAACGAGGCATTCGAGCGCCCGCAGCAGGCCGAGACGGAGAACGAAATGTCGCCAGTCGATGCAGAACAACACGACGCCGGGCTTCGCGAAGCCTTGGCCATCGCCCGGCACCGGCTTTCGGCCAACGATCCGGAGCGGGCGCTCCAGGCGCTGGCGCCGTATGCGCAGCTGGACGATGCGCCGCCCGCGGTGCTGATGACGCTGGCCAAAACCTGGATGCAACTGGGCGAGGCGACGGGCGACGCCGACTGCTTCGGCACCGCCGCTGATGCGTTGCTGCGGGTGAAGGCCAGCGGCGAGCAACGCGACATCCCGGATGTGTCGCACGGCATCGGTTGCTGTCGATTGGAACAAGCGCAGCGCTTGTCCGGAGCCGCGCAAAGACAGGCCCTGGATCGGGCGGTCGAGCATCTGGGCGCAGCGGCGAGTTCGCGCGCCAATCCGCGATTGCTGATGGATCAAGGCGCGGCCCTGCTGCTGCGGGCCAAGCTGACCCAGGGCGATCGGGTCGGCGATCTGGAAGCGGCCGAAGCGGCGTTTCGCGGCGCATTGCTGGCGGGGGCGTCCTTGGATTCGGGCTCAGCCTGGTGCTTGCAACTGACGCTGCGCCAACTGGCGGATGCGCAGCCGGCGAGCGATGCGGTTCTGCGCCGGGAGCAGGCGCGCGAGATCATCGTCAGCGCGCTGGAGAAATGCGGCGACAGCTCGCGCGAAGCGATATGGCGGGCCAGCTCGATCCAGTTGTCGGTCGATGAAGTGTTGGCCAGCCGTTGGGAGGGCGCGGTCAAGCGCATCCGACTGAAGGAAATCCAGGCGACGCATCGCTCGCTGCTGGTGCCCGGCGCGGCGCCGCCGATCGTGTTCACCTGGGTCAAGCTGCTGTGCGAGCAAGCCAAGGAACTGATCGGGCGGGCGCGCCGGGAAAAGTTCGGCGAAGCCGAACGGGCGCTGGATCTGGTCGATACGCCGGCCAATTCCCGCGATGAGATGGAAATGCGCCTGCTCGCGGCGCAGATCGCGCGCCAGCGCGGCTACGGCGAAGACGCGGCCACGCGCTTGCTGTTGTTGTCGGAGGCGGAGCGGTCGCTGGAATCGTATCTGCGCCGCCCCGGCGCCACCGCTCTGCAAATGGAGGCGGCGCTGGTCGCGCTGGATCGGGCCGGGTTGTTGCGCCCGTCGGCGGCGGCGATAGCGGCGAAAAAGGCGATCGCGCTGTGCGAACCCTTGCAGGCGCTGTGCGAACTCGAAGCCGATGCGTTGAGATGCCACCTGAAGGCGTCGTTGCTGTTGGACGACAACGATCTGCGCGCGCAGGCGCCGGCGGACCGGTCGCGGGTCGATCGCTTGATCGAACTCGCGCCCGAGGATGCGCAGACCTGGGTTTTGGCCGCTCGCTATGCCTTGGCCGGCGGACAGTATCGGCAGGCGTCGGATCATTGCCGGGCGGCGTCGCGTTTGGGCGCTTCGGAGACGGTGTTGAGGCCGCTGCGGGTGCGGATCGACGCGGCTTGGCAAACCACGGATGTTTTGCCGGCTGTCGCGATCCAGGCGCGGCATACGCGCGCGTCTGCGCCGACGTCCGTCGCCAGTGCGCTGGAAATCGCATCGGGACAGTGAGGCGACAGGGGCATCGGCGATCCAGGCGTTGAGAGTCGGTTCGCGCGGCAAGCGGCCGGCGCGATGCCGTATCCGCGCTGACGCGGTCGTGATGTGGTCGCGATGGCGGTTTGCGACGCGCGCGATTGTGGTCGCGGCCGGTCTGCGCCGAAAATGCCGAGATGACCGCATCGATCGCCCCGCCCGCCGCCTGCCCCTGCGACCCTTCGCGCCGCTATGCCGACTGTTGCGGGCGGCTGCATGCCGGCGCGGTTGTCGCCGATACCGCCGAGGCGCTGATGCGCTCGCGGTACAGCGCCTATGTGTTGGGCGATCTGGAGTACTTGTGCGCCAGCTGGCACGTCGACACCTGTCCGGCCGAGTTGGACTTCGACCCTGCGGTGCGCTGGCTGGGGCTTGAGGTGAAGCGGCACCAGCCGCACGGCGAGACCGCGGTGGTCGAGTTCGTCGCCCGTTATCGGGTCGGCGGCGGCTCGGCGGTGCGCTTGCACGAGATCAGCCGGTTCGCGCGGGTCGAAGGTCGTTGGGTGTACGTGGACGGTGAGTTTCCGCCGCAGTCGTAACGCGCAAACCGTCGCCTCCTTTGAAAAAGGGGGCGAGCGCCCGGCGTGGTTTCGTTTCGCGGAGTGAAATGGAGCGCGGGGGATTTGCTTGGCGGCGCGGCGAGCGCGGAGCGAAAAGCGAAATCCCCCTAACCCCCCTTTTTCAAAGGGGGGAATGCGTTTGGGGATTCGTAGGTGTCTGCTGGTTCGCAGTACCGGTCCGGTCCCCAAACCGCAGACAAAAAAAGGGCGCGGCATTGAGCCGCGCCCGGGCTTGCCCGCCCATAGAGGCGGAGAGAGACGATTACTTCACTTCGAGTTCGGTGGTGTTGGCGACCGCACCGTTGGCGGTGACTTCGACCTTATACTTGCCGGCCGGCCACGGCGAGGCCTTGGTGAATTCGAAGTTGGTGGTTTCAGCACCGGTGGTGTTGAGGGTCTGCTTGGACTCGCCGGCGGTCTGGCCGTCCTGGTAGACGAGCTTGGCCGAGACTTCCTGGTTGGTCGCGGTGCCGTCGGTGGCGACCGAGGCGATGATCTTGTCGCCCGGCTTGAAGGCGTTGGTCGGCGCGGCGATCTTCTTGTCCGGGCCGGCGGCGGTGCCCAGGGTCACCGAGGTCACGCTCAGCGCGGCCGGAGCCGGAGCGGGTTCGGGGGCCGGAGCCGGCGCCGGAGTTTCCACGGCCGGCGGCGGGGTCGGCGCCGGTTCTTCCTTCTTCTTGCAGCCGGCCACGGCCAGCGCGGCGACCAGAGCGGCGGCAACGGCGTAAGGGGTGCGATTGCGGATCAGCATGGTGGATCTCTCCTGACAAAGGCTAGTGATGATGTTGAAACGCAGTCGACCGGTCAGTCGTTGATGGCCGGAATCTTGAGGATCTGGCCGGGCTGAATCTTGTCGGGATCGTCGAGCTGGTCGCGGTTGGCTTCGAAAATCGCGCTCCACTTGCTCGACTTGCCGTAGAACTGCTTGGCGATGTGCGAGAGCGTGTCGCCCTTCTCAACCGTGTAGCTTTGCTCGCCGACCTTTTCGGCCGTGGTGTCGACCTTCACCGTCACGTCGGAGAAATCGGCTTTCTCGACCTTTTGCGCGGTGGTGTCGACGTTGACGTTCACATCGGAAAAATCGGCTTTCTTATCCGGGGTAGTCATGGGTTGAGGGCTCCTGCCGAAGTGGCGGAACGCAACATGACATGGCGCTTGTTAAAAAGACATAGCGCCCGCGTGAACTTTCATGACGAAACTGAATGAGCCGATTCCCGGCCCGTTCCCCCGCGCGCTCGCCGCGCGAGGGCCTGACACAGGCCGCGTGTAGACACTGTGCCGACCGGATTACTGCCGTTCGTCGCGACCGGCCGCCGGCCGTGCCACGCCGTGGCTGCCGCGCCAGGGATTGATGTCCAGGCCGCCGCGGCGGGTGTAGCGCGCTTCCACCGACAGCCATTGCGGTTGTGCGTGTTGGCGCAGATCCGAGTGGATGCGTTCGACGCATTGTTCGTGGAATTCGGCGTGATCGCGGAACGAGATGAGATAGCGCAGCAGCGCCGCGCGATCCAGGCGCGGCCCGCGATAAGCGACGATCACCCGCGCCCAGTCGGGCTGGCCGGTGACCGGGCAATTGGACTTGAGCAGGGCGCTGGCGAGGGTTTCCTCGACGATGTCGGCGGGGTCGGCGCGCAGGTGCCCGGCGTTGGGCGGGCCGTAGTCGTCGATGGCGACATCGAGTTCGTCGATCGATTCGGCGCCGTCGTGGTTTCCGATGGACGGCAGGCCGAAGGCGACCTCGACCGGCGCGCCGGCGGCGGCCGACAGGTCGGCGGCGATGGTCGCGCGCACGCGCTCGGGGTCGTCGAAGCGGGTCGCGTTGAACGAGTTGAGGTAGAGCTTGAGCGACTTGGACTCGATCAAGTGCGGCGAGGTCGCCGGCACGGTCAGGGTGGCGGTGGCGACCCGCGGCTTGCCGCGGCCGTCGAGCCAGCTCAGTTCGTAGGCGTGCCAGCGGTCGAAACCCTGGAACGGCAGGGCGTCGCCGTCGATGCCGATGTGGGCGCGGCCGAGGGTGCGCTCGATCGGGAACAGCAGCGAGGCGTCGTACTCGCGCGGGTAGTCGACGTGGCGGCCGAGGGGGAGGTCGTGGGAGGTCATGGCGGCATTTTAGCCGCTTTGGCTATTCCCTCTCCCGCTTGCGGCGACCGAAGGGAGTGCAAGGCTGAGAGGGCTAGGGTGAGGGGGTGAGCGCCGCAGGCGCGAATGCTTTTGCCTTGCGCGGCGGACCGGAGCGGCCCTCACCCCAACCCTCTCCCGCGCCCCGAAGGAAAGTCACCTTGGGTGGCAAGCGGGAGAGGGAGCAGGATCAAGACTTATCCAGCCTTCTGCCCATTCAAATAATCCAACGTCACCTGCAACATCGAACGCAGACCGACATCCAGCGAAGCCTCATCCAGCTTGAACTTGGGCGAATGATTGCTAGGCGCGCTGGAGATCTCCACGCCCGGATCGGTCGCGCCAACGAAGAAGAACATCGACGGCACTTCCTTGGCGAAATAGGAGAAATCCTCCGAACCCATCACCAGCGGCATTTCGATCACGTTGTTGGCGCCGACCACGGCCTTGAGGCTGGGCAGCATGCGCGCGGTCAGCGCCGGATCGTTGTAGGTCACCGGGTTGCTGTCGGGTTCGGGCACCTGCGATTCGGCGCGCGCGCCGTGCGCGGCGCTGACGTGTTCGGCGACGTTCTTCAGGTCCTTGAAGATCGCCGCGCGCATGCCGTCGTCGAAGGTGCGGATGGTGCCGGTGAGTTCGACTTCGTCGGGAATGATGTTGTAGCGGATGCCGCCCTTGATCGAGCCGAAGGTCACCACCGCCGGCAGTTTGGCGATGTTGGTGCGGCGGCTGACGATGGTCTGGGCGGTGCCGACCATGTCGGCGGCGGCGACGATCGGGTCGATCCCGCCCCAGGGCGAGGAGCCGTGGGTCTGGCGGCCCTTGATCTTGATGCTGAAGCGGTCCGAGGCGGCCATCAGCGGGCCCTGGCGCACGCCGAGCTGGCCGGCGGGCAGGGTCGAGAACACGTGCAGGCCGAACATGGCTTCGGGTTTGAAGTCCTTGAACAGGCCTTCCTTGAGCATCAGCGAGGCGCCGCCTTCTTCGCCCGAGGGCGGGCCTTCCTCGGCCGGCTGGAACACCAGCATCACTTGGCCAGGCAGGTCTTTCTTCATCGCCACCAGCGCGTCGGCGATGCCGAGCAGGATGCCGGTGTGGGCGTCGTGGCCGCAGGCGTGCATGACCCCGACGGTTTCGCCGCGGAAGCTGGCGGTGGCTTTGGAGGCGAACGGCAGATCGACCTGTTCGGTCACCGGCAGCGCGTCCATGTCCGCGCGCAGGGCGATCTTCGGGCCGGGTTTGCCGCCTTCGATGATCGCCACCACGCCGTATTTGGCGATCCCGGTCTGCGGCTTGAGGCCGAGCTTGCGCAGGTGTTCGGCGACCTTGGCCGAGGTGCGCTGCTCGCGGTTGGACAGTTCCGGGTGCTGATGGAAGTCGCGGCGCCAGGCGACCACGTCGGCCTTGAGCTTGGCCGCGGCGGCGGCCACTTCGGGGCGCTCGGCCGATTGCGCGGCGGCGGCCAGCGGCAGCGCGGCCAGCGCGGCCAGCGCGGAACAGGTCAGGGCGCAGCTCAGGGCGACGGACAGCGGACGCTTCATCGACGGACTCCGGCGGGAAAATCCCGATCCTAGCCGATGGGGGGCGGGGCGGCTGCGCGACTT
>NZ_JBAMDI010000121.1:0-34394 GCF_036961695.1 Pseudomonas sp. CGJS7
ACTGCGATAGGGCCGGACCGACCGTGCAACGACGCGACTTTCTCAGTTTCACCGGCCTCGGGCTGGCCGGACTCATGCTGCCCTACGGCCGCGCCATTTCCGCCGAAGCGATGCTGGAGCCGGCCGACACCGCCCAGCGCCGACGCTTGGCCGATGTCGCCCTGAGCGCCGCGCGCGAAGGCGGCGCGAGTTATTGCGACGTGCGCATCGGCCGTTACCTACGCCAATCGGTGATCACCCGCGAAGCGCAGGTGCGCAACATCGTCAACGCCGAATCGGCCGGGGTCGGCATCCGCGTGCTGAGCGAGGGCGCGTGGGGCTTCGCCGCCACCGCCAACGCCAATGCCGACGCGGTCGCCGCCGCGACCCGGCAGGCGCTGGCGATCGCCCGCGCCAATGCGCGGGTGCAGACGCGCAAGGTCGAACTGGCGCCGGTGCGCGGCGTCGGCGAAGTGCGTTGGGCCACGCCGGTGCGCAAGAACGCGATGGCGGTGCCGATCCAGGACAAGGTCGATCTGCTGCTCTCGGTCAACGCCGCCGCGCTCAAGGCCGGCGCGGATTTCTTCAATTCCACCTTGTTCGTAATCAACGAACAGAAGTATTTCGCTTCCACCGACGGCAGCTACATCGATCAGGACGTGCACCGGATCTGGCTGCCGTTCACCGCCACCGCGGTCGACAAGACCAGCGGCAAGTTCCGCACCCGCGACGGCCTGTCGGCGCCGATGGGCCTGGGCTACGAATACCTGGACGCCGATCCGGCCGGCAAGGTCGCCTTGCCCGGCGGCCTGATCGGTTACGGCCGCTCCTACGATGTGATGGAAGACGCGGTCGCCGCCGCGCGCCACGCCCGCGCCAAGCTCAAGGCGCCGTCGGTGAAACCCGGCAAGTACGATCTGGTGCTGGATCCGTCCAATCTGTTCCTGACCATCCACGAGAACGTCGGCCATCCGCTCGAACTCGACCGCGTGCTCGGCTACGAAGCCAACTACGCCGGCACCAGTTTCGCCACCCTCGACAAGCGCGATCAGGCCTATCGCTACGGCAGCGAGTTGGTCAACTTCGTCGCCGACAAAACCCGCCCCGGCAGCCTGGGTGCGGTGGGTTACGACGATGAGGGCGTGAAAACCCGCGAATGGGATCTGATCCGCGACGGCGTGCTGGTCGACTACCAGGCCACCCGCGACGAAGCGCATCTGCTCGGCCACAAGGAATCGCACGGCTGCAGTTACGCCGACTCCTGGTCCAGCGTGCAGTTCCAGCGCATGGCCAACGTCTCGCTCAAGCCCGGCAAGCAGCCCTTGAGCGTGGCCGAGATGGTCAAGGACGTGCAGAACGGCCTGTACGTGCACGGGCGCGGTTCGTACTCGATCGATCAACAGCGCTACAACGCCCAGTTCGGCGGCCAGCTGTTCTATGAGATCAAGAACGGGCAGGTGACCGGGATGGTCGAAGACGCGGCGTACCAGATCCGCACGCCGGAGTTCTGGAACGCCTGCGTGGCGGTGTGCGACCAGCGCGATTTCCGTCTGGGCGGCTCGTTCTTCGACGGCAAGGGCCAACCGAGCCAGGTCTCGGCGGTTTCGCACGGTTCCAGCACGACCCGCTTCAACGGCATCAACATCATCAACACCGCGCGGGCGCTGTAAGCGATGGCGTCGATGCGGCCGGTGGATGGGTGCAACGCCAGCGCGGGCGCGCGGCGATGAACCGCGCGCAATTCCTGCGCTTGATGGTGGCCGGCGCGGCCGGCGCCTGGCTGGCGCGCTCGCCGCTGGCGCAGGCAGCGGCCGACTACGATTTCTGGTTCACCCGGCTGAAGTACGACTCCGGCGACTGGGACGTCGATCAGCGCATGCCGGCGAACCTGATCACCTCGTTGATCGACTACACCAATCTGCGCGTGGACACCAAGGAGCATGTGCTGGCGCTGGCCGATCCGAAGATGCTGAGCGCGCCGTTCTGTTATCTGGCCGGGCACAAGCTGGTCGAGTTCAACCCGGATGAGCGGCGCAATTTCGAGCGCTATGTGCGCAACGGCGGTTTCGTCTTCGTCGACGATTGCAATCACGACATCGACGGCTTGTTCGCCAAGTCCTTCGAGGCGCAGATGGCGAAGATCTTCGGGCCCAAGGCGCTTAAGCGCTTGCCGAAGAATCATGCGATCTATCGCAGCTTTTTCGTCTTCGACGGACCGCCGGCGACCGGGTTCGAGCTCAACGGCTGGGGCGACGATCTGGTTCACGATTATTTGCAGGGCATCCATATCGACGGCCGACTCGGCGTGCTTTACAGCAACAAGGATTACGGTTGCGAGTGGGATTACGACTGGCGCAACAAGCGGTTTTTGGCCGAGGACAACACCAAGTTCGGGGTCAATATCGTGATGTATGCGTTGAATTCCTGATCGGCGACAGCCACGCAACACAGCCGCGAAGCGCCGCCTTTGCCCCCTTTGAAAAAGGGGGCGGCGACCGCGAAGCGGGCGCGGGGGATTTGCTTTTGCTGTTGCCTTGAGAAGCAACAGCAAAAGCAAATCCCCCCCAGCCCCCCTATTTCAAAGGGGGGAGTTCTGTAGGTAGGGGTTTCGGGTCGGGTGGTTTCGGGAGCGATGATGAGTAGCAACGAAAAACGCGGTATCGACGAAGCGCAACTGCAAACCCAGCTCGCGCGCCTGGGCGAATTGCGCAGCGCCATCGCCCAGGCCATCGTCGGCCAGGACGAAGTGGTCGAACAATTGCTGATCGGCCTGCTCGCCGGCGGACATTGCCTGCTCGAAGGCGTGCCCGGGCTCGGCAAGACCTTGCTGGTGCGTTCGCTCGGCCAGGCCCTGGAGCTGCAGTTCCGGCGCGTGCAGTTCACCCCCGATCTGATGCCCAGCGACATCCTCGGCACCGAGCTGCTGGAAGAAGATCACGGCACCGGCCATCGCCACTTCCGCTTCCAGCCCGGCCCGATCTTCACCAGCCTGTTGCTGGCCGATGAGCTCAACCGCACCCCGCCCAAGACCCAGGCCGCGCTGCTGGAAGCGATGCAGGAGCGCACCGTCAGCTACGCCGGCGTGACCCACGCGCTGCCGGCGCCGTTCTTCGTGCTGGCGACCCAGAATCCGCTCGAACAAGCCGGCACCTATCCCTTGCCCGAAGCGCAGCTCGACCGATTCCTGCTGCACATCCGCGTGGGCTATCCGAGCGAGAACGAGGAGCACGACATCCTGCTGCAGACCACCGGTTCGCACAGTGCCCAGGTGCCGCGGGTGATGAACGGCGAAGACGTGCTGGCGTTGCAGGCGCGGGTGCGCGAGGTGCATCTGGGCGAAGACTTGCTGCGTTGGGTGACCCGACTGGTGCGCGCCAGCCGGCCCGGGCCGGCGTCGATCGGCGAAATCCGCCAATGGGTGAAGTGGGGCGCCGGCCCGCGCGCCGGCCAGTCGCTGGTGTTGGCGGCCAAGGCGCGCGCGCTGCTGCACGGGCGCTTCGCCGCCACCCGCGAAGACATCGTCGCGCTCGCCGCGCCGGTGATGCGCCATCGCCTGTTGCTGTCGTTCGCGGCCGAAGCGGAGAACAAGAGCGCCGACGACGTGATCGCAGCCCTGCTGCGCGACGTGCCCTTCGCGGGCTAACAAAGTGAGCGGCCCGATACACCCCCGCCCCAAGCTTTTCCCCCCTTTGAAAAAGGGGGGCAGGGGGGATTCGCTCTTGCTTTCGCCCCAAGCGAGCGGCCCCCCGCGTGCATGACCTGATCCCCCCAGCCGTCCGCGCCCGCCTGCGCAACCTGCGCCTGGTCTCCAAGCGCGCCGTCGGCGCGCACGGGATCGGCGTGCACAGCAGCCGCAGCCGCGGCGCCGGCCTGGAATTCGCTCAATACCGCGCCTACGAGCCCGGCGACGAACTGCGCCAGATCGACTGGAAGTTGTACGCGCGCTCGGACCGCTTCTTCGTCCGCGAAGCCGAACGCGAAAGTCCGCTGGCGGTGTGGTTGCTGATCGACGCCAGCGCATCGATGGCGCAGCAAGACGCCGCCCGCCCGGGCTGGTCGAGACTGGACGCGGCCAAGGCGCTGGCCGCCTGCGTGGCCGAACTGGCCTTGCGTCAAGGCGACCGCTTCGGCCTGATCGCGCTGCGCGAGGACGGCCTGCGCCTGATCGCGCCGGCGACCGGCGCGCGCCAGCGCGACCGCCTGCTGCTGGAACTGCACTCGCTGTCGGCGCAAGGCGCCTGGCCGGCCGCGCCGCGGCTGCGGCCGCTGTGGGAGCGGATCGGCGCCGGCGATCTGGTGCTGATGCTCGGCGACGGTTTCGACGAAGCCTCGGTGGAAGTCGCCGAACGCCTGGCCTCGGCCCGGCGCGAGGTGCTGAGCCTGCGCATCCTCACGGTGGAAGAACGCGACTTCCCGTTCCGCGGCGGCTACCGTTTCCGCGATCCGGAAACCGCCGAGGAGTTGCTCGGCGACGGCGCGGCATTGCGCGATGGCTTCCTCGAACGCTTCCAGGCCGCGCGCGCGGCGCTGGATGCGCGCCTGGACGCCAGCGGCATCCGCCATGCCGAGTACGTGCTCGACGAAGAACTCGACCTGCCGCTGCGCCGATTGTTCGGCGCCCGCGACGCCGCGGAGCCGTCGTGACTCCGGTGCTGTTGCTGCCGATCGCCCTGGCCGCGTTGGCGGCGTTGATCGTGCCGCTGGCCATCCATCTGGCCCGGCGCAGCGAGCAACGTCCGACCGATTTCGCCGCGCTGCGCTGGTTGCGGCAACGGCCCAAGCCGCGGCATCGGATCCGCTTCGACGAATGGCCGCTGCTGTTGCTGCGGCTGGCGCTGCTGGCGTTGTTGGCGCTGCTGCTGGCGCAGCCGGCGCTGTTCGGGGCCGACAGCCAGAAGCCTTGGGTGGTGGTGTGGCCGGGCGCGGACGCGGTGCGGGTGCGCGCCGAATACGCCGGACAGACCGTCGAGCTGCGTTGGCTGGCGCCGGGTTTCCCCGCGCTCGGCCAAGCGCAGCCGGCGGCTTCCCGCAACACCGCCAGCCTGTTGCGCGAGTTGGATTCGAATCTGCCGGCCGGCGCCGGTTTGACGGTGTACGTGCCGCCCGATTTGCGCGGCGCCGACGGCGAACGCCCGCGTTTGTCGCGAACGCTGCAATGGCGGATCGGCGCGGCTGCCGCGACCGGCGTTGAAGCCGTCGCAGACACGCCGAAGCCGGCGCAAGCGTTGGCGCAGATTCGTTATGCAACCGATCGCGCCGAGCAACAGAACTACGTGCGAGCCGCACTGGCGGCGTTGGGCGATCCCAAGGCGGTTATCGATTCGGCCGCCTCGGATACCGCCTTCGACCGCGACGCGCGCGGTTTGATCTGGCTGGTTCCCGGCACGGTGCCGGACACGGTAAGCGCGTGGGTCGAGCAGGGCGGCACCGTGCTGCTCGACGCCGAAAGCCGCTGGCCCGGTCGCGCGCCGGCGTTCGACGCGCCGCTGTGGCGCGACGGCGACGGCCGGGTGCGGGTGGAAGCCGCGGCGTTCGGCCGTGGCCGCGTATTGCGCTTCACCGGGCCGCTATCGCCGCGCACCTGGCCGGAACTCAGCCAGCCGGGTTTCGCCCGGCGCTTGGGCCAGTTGTTCGAACCGGCGGCGATCGAACCGGCGCGAGTGCGCGCACAAGATTACGCGCCGACCGCGGGCGCGGCGGCGTACTCGCTGCCGCCGTTGGATCTGGCGCCGTGGCTGGCGCTGTTGATCGCGCTGCTGTTCCTGCTCGAGCGCTGGCTGGCCACGCGCGCGCGTCGCGGCGGTGTGGCGTGAGCGCGTCCTCGCGCTTGCGGGCGTGGCTGCGCTCGGCGCGTTGGCGCCGCGGCGTCGATTCGGCGGCGACCCTCGCGCCCTGGGCCGTCGTGATCGGCTGGGCGGTGGGGCGTTGCTGCGGATCGTCCTGGGGCTGGGCGGCGGGGTTGTCGGGTTTGGCGCTGACCCTGGCGTTCGCATGGCGGCGCGCGTTGGGTCTGGACACACAGTGGTTGCTGCGCCGGCTCAACGCGCTGCGTTCCGATATGGACGACAGCGCCGACTTGCTGTTCGCGCGCGAAGACGAACTTAATGGTTTGCAGCGCCTGCAACAGACGCGCTTGCGGCAGCGGATCGAAACCGCGCCGCAAACCGATCTGCGTCCGCCGTGGTCCAGGCGGCGGTTGGCGTTGTCGGCGATGTTCGCGGCCCTGGCCTTGGCGGCCATCGCATTGTGGCCCGCGCAGCCGCCGCCGCAGGCGCTGGATCGATTGTCGCCCGCGCCGCCGAGCGTCGCCGTGCCGGGACAGCCGCGCTTGACCGAGCAATCGCTGCGGGTCGACCCGCCGGCCTACACCGGGCTGCCGCCGCGCAATGAGCCGACTTTGGAAGGCCGCGTCGCCGAAGCCTCGCGTCTGCGCTGGACCTTGCGGTTCCAACCGCAACCCGCGGCGGTCGCGTTGGTATTCCACGACGGCCAGCGTTTGCCGCTGCAGCGCGATGGCGACAACTGGAGCGCGCAACGGGTCTTGCTCAAATCCGCGCTGTACCGGATCGAAGCGGCCGGCGCGTCGGCCGCCTCGGCGCGCAAGCTGTATCGCATCGACGTCACCGCCGACCGTCCGCCGCAACTGCGCGTGTTGGAACCCGAACGCGGCCTGACCTTGCTCAGTGCCGGCCAGAAAGCCTGGCCGCTGAACTTCGAAGCCAGCGACGATTACGGCGTGGCTGCCGACGCCCGCCTGCGCATCACCCTGGCCCAGGGCAGCGGCGAGAACATCACCTTCCGCGAACAGTTCCTGAGCCTGCGCGGCAGCGGCCCGGCCAAACTGCGGCGTTACGCCCACCGCCTGGATCTGGCCGCGCTGGGGTTCGCCGTCGGCGACGATCTGATCGTGCAATTGCAGGTCCAGGACAACCGCGCGCCCACGCCGCAGATCGCGCTGAGCCCGAGCCTGATCCTGCGCTGGCCGGCCGATCTGGGCAGCGAGGCGACCGGTGTCGAAGGGCTGGTCAAGACCACCTTGCCGGCGTACTTCCGCAGCCAGCGCCAGATCATCATCGACGCCGAGGCGCTGATCGCGCAGCAGCGTAAGCTCGATGCCGAACGTTTCGTCAAACGCTCCGATGAGATCGGCGTCGACCAACGCCTGCTGCGGCTGCGCTACGGCCAATTCCTCGGCGAAGAAGCCGAGGGCGAACCCAAGCTGCCGACCAACGACAGCGAAGACGCGCACGCCGAAGGCGATCACGCCGAAGGCGAAGCGCACGCCAACGAAGCCGGCCACGACGATCACGACCACGGCAGCGCACCCGCCGCCGCGCCGGTGTTCGGCCAGGAAGGCTCGGTGCTGGAGCAATACGGCCACACCCACGATCACGCCGAAGCCGCGACCTTGCTCGATCCGGAAACCCGCAAACTGCTCAAGGCCGCGCTCGATCAAATGTGGCAATCGGAACTGCACCTGCGTCAGGGTCATCCGCGCCAGGCCTTGCCGTATGCGTACAAGGCGCTGGGTTTCATCAAGCAAGTGCAGCAGGCCAGCCGCATCTATCTGGCCCGGGTCGGGCCGGAACTGCCGCCGATCGACGAAACCCGCCGGCTCAGCGGCAAACGCGAGGGGCTGGCCCGCCGCGGCGACGAACTCGGCGCTGCGACCGCGGCCGATCCGACCTTGGCCGCGCTGTGGCGCGACCTGGAACCGAGCGCCAACGCCAAGGCGTCCGCAGCGATCGACTACACCGCGCTGGAGCGCTGGCTGCGCGAACACGATGAGCGCGTGCCCGATCCGCTGGCGTTCGCCGCGGCGCTGTCGGCCCTGCGCGAGCAACCCGATTGCGCCTCCTGCCGAGCGCGGCTGCGCGCCTTGCTGTGGCCGTTGCTGCCCCGGCCCGCCGCGGCGGTGCGTCCGCGCGACAGCGGCGACGCCCTGGATCGGCGCTATTTCGAAGCCTTGCAGCAGGAGCGGCGATGAGCATCGACATCATCATCGCCGGGGTTTTGGCGTTGGCCGCATCGATGGCGATGGCGCGGCTTTGCTGGAATCGATACCGCGCAGCGCCTGAGCAACGTTCGCGCGCGTGGCGTTTCGCCCTGTTGCTGCTGGCGCAACCGCTGGCCGCGTTGTTGCTGTACTTCGCGCTGTTGCCGCCACGGCTGCCGGGACAGGCCGGCAGCATGATCGTCGCCACCGCCGGCGCCGGCGCGGCCATCACCCAAAGCGCCGGCGATATCCGCATCGCCTTGCCCGAAGCGCCTGCCTCGGCGCCCGGCGAACGCATGCCGGATCTGGCCACCGCCTTGCGCCGATACCCCGATACGCGGCGTTTGCGCATCTTCGGCGCGGGCCTGACTTCGCGCGACCGCGACGCGGCTCGGGGCTACGCCATCGAATTCGCGCCCGCACCGTCGCCGCGCGGCTTGAATGGCTTGTGGGCGCCGTTGCGGGTCGGCGAGGGCGAGGCGTTTTCGCTTACCGGACGGGTCGAAGGTTTGCCGGGCGGTAGCGTGGAATTGATCGATCCAGGCCTGCAGCGAGTGGACCGTGCGACGCCCGCCAACGACGGCGGCTTCGGATTGAGCGCGCTCGCGCGCAGCGCCGGTCTGACCTTGTTCAAACTGCGTGTGCTCGATGCGCGGCAACGCTTGATCGAAGAAGTCGACGTGCCGATAACGGTCGCCGCCGCGCCCGCGCCGAAACTGTTGTTGCTGGCCGGCGCGCCCGGCCCGGAGTTGAAGTACTTGCGGCGCTGGGCGGTCGATGCCGGCTTGAAGCCGCATACCCAGATCAGCGTCGGCGCCGGCCTGCAGTTGGGCGATGCGCCGATCCGCATCGACGCGGCGAGCCTGGCCGGTTTCGACTTGCTGGTATTGGACGAACGCGCCTGGGAATCGTTGAACGCAGCGCAGCGCGGCGCGGTGGTGGCCGCCGCGCGCGCGGGCCTTGGCGTGTTGCTGCGCGTGTCCGGACCGTTGTCGTCGCCGCTGCGCGCGCAGTTGCGCGAGTTGGGGTTCCAGCCTGGGGCCGGCGCCGATACCAGTGCGATGCGCATCGTTCCCGCGGCCGGCGGCGACGAAGCAGCCTTGCGCGCGCGGCTGGGGCCGGGTTCGGCCGATGCGCCGCGCCCACGCGATCAGCCGCCGCCGGATACGCCATCGTTGACCCGGCGCGTGTTGGCGCTGGACGGTGCCGATCTGCAGGCGCTCGGCCGCGATGCCGACGGCAAACCGTTCGCGGCCTGGCGCGCGCTCGGGCAGGGGCGCTGGGGCGTGTGGGGACTGAGCGACAGCTTCCGCTGGGTGCTGGCCGGCCGCGAGGATCTGCATGCGCGGGTGTGGAGCGATGCCTTGTCGACGCTGGCGCGCGCCCGCGCGGGTGAGCGCTCGAGCGTGCAGGGCGTCGCGCGCGAGGGCCAACGGGTTCGGCTGTGCGGCTTGAGCGAACCGGCGCGGGTGGCCTCGCCGCGCGGCGATGCGACAGCGTTGCGGATCGATCCGGAGACCGGCGAGGCGCGCTGCGCGGGTTTCTGGCCGGTCGCGGCGGGGTGGCACGCGCTGATCCAGGGCGAACGTTCGCTGCCGTTCTATGTGCGCGGCCGCGACGAAGCGCCGGGCTTGCGTGCCAGCGAGTTGCGCGAGGCGACTGCAGCGTTGAGTCTGGCGCCCGCCGGCAAGCCGCAGTCGAGCGCGAGCGAGTCCAACATCGCCGGCGAACGCGGCTCGCCGTGGCCGTGGTTCTTCGTCTGGCTGAGCTTGAGCGCGGGCTTGTGGTGGCTGGAGCGTTCGCGGCGCGGCCGTTGAGCGCCGAACCCGAACCGCTCGATCAGATCGACTGCATCCGCCCGCCATCCACCGCCAGACTCACGCCGTTGACGTAAGCGGCGGCCGGCGAACACAGGAAGGCGATGCAGGCGGCGATTTCCGAAGCCTCGGCGAAGCGGTTGGCCGGCACGGTCTTGCGCATGGCTTCGATCACCGCCTGTTCGGACTGGCCGCTGTTGCGCGCGCGGTCGCCGATGATCTGCTCGATCCGCGCGGTCTTGGTATAGCCCGGCAGCACGTTGTTGACGGTGATGCCGTCGGCGCCGAGTTCGCGCGACAAGGTCTTGGCCCAACTGGCGACCGCGCCGCGGATCGCGTTGGACACGCCCAGGCCGGCGATAGGTTCCTTGACCGAGGTCGAGATCACATTGACCACGCGGCCCCATTGCGCCGAACGCATGCCCGGCAACACCGCGCGCAGCAGGTTCTGATTGGCGATCAGGTGGCGCTGGAACGCGTCCAGATACGCCGTATCGAGCGCGGCATGCGCCGGCCCGCCCGGCGGGCCGCCGGTGTTGTTGACCAGGATCTGCACCGGCTTGCCCGCGGCCAGCGCCTGCACTTGCGCGGTCAGCGCGGCGGCGTCGGCGACGTCGGCGGCGATCCAGCCGTGCGCCTGCGCGCCGCTGCGCGGCAGCGATTGCGCGACCGCTGCCAAGGCATCGGCGCGACGCGCCAATACGGTCACGTCGCAGCCGAGCAAGGCCAGTTCGAGCGCGGCGGCGCGGCCGATGCCTTCGGAGGCGCCGCAGACCAGAGCGTGTTTGCCGGTGAGGTTGAGGTCCATGCGGGCTCCCGAAACGGTTGAACGCGGCGGTACGAAATGCAGTGTCCGAATAACTCGACCGTCGCGCCGATCAGTGCGGCAGCGGCAGCTTCTGCACCATCAGCGCGGCCAGGGCCGCGTCGTCGCCGGCTTGCGGCGGCGTGAGTTCGCCCAGGGCGAAGCCGCGCGCTTGCGCGTCGTCTTCGTCCAGGCCGTCGAGTTCGACGAACTCCGCGTCCATCAACGCCGCCCGGGCGGTGTCTTCGCTGTCGTAGGGCAGGGTGTTGCCGTCGCTGTCGAACACCTCGGCGGTGCCGGCCTCGCGCACGCGCAAACGCGCCCAGATCACGGTGCGGCCGAGGGTGGCCAGCCACCATTGCGCGTTGTCGTTCGTATCGTTCATTGCGGCACCATCGTTCAAGGCATCAAGGTGGAAAGCAGCCACAGCAGTCCGGCGCAGGCCAGCGAGGCGATCACGATCAGCAGCGACACCCGCGCCGGCGTGGCCAGCCCGTCCAGATTGCGGTCGCCGGCGGCGCGGTAGCGCTGGCGCAGCAACCAACTCCAGGCCGACGGATGCACGAACGCGGCTTCGCCGAGTTGTCCGCGCAGGCTCGGATGGCGGTCGCGCATGTGCACCAGGGCGAGCGGCCAGAAGATCGCGAACGCGCAGAAGGCGGAGATCGCGATGCCTACGAAGGTCAGGGCCAGGAACAGGATCACTTGCTACTCACCTCGGTATTCGTACTCGCGACGGTCGCGATCGTTGCCGCAACCCGTCGCGAGGTTTTTTCCAGACCGTCGTCCCCGCGAAGGCGGGGATCCAGGGCTGTATCGCGACACGGCTTTGAAGTCTCTGGATTCCCGCCTTCGCGGGAATGACGAGCAAAAAGCCATGACGGGCCAGCCGCCAGGGCAGGCGCGCGGCATCGCCGCGCGCGCATCGAATCAAAACTCCGCATTCCCCGGCGCGCGCGGATAAGCGATCGCATCGCGGATATTGCTCAGCCCGCACACGTACACCACCAACCGCTCGAAACCCAGACCGAAGCCGGCATGCGGCACCGTGCCGTAACGGCGGAAATCGCGATACCAGCCGTAATGCGCCGGATCCAGGCCGAACTGGGCCATGCGCGCATCGAGCACGTCCAGGCGCTCTTCGCGCTGGCTGCCGCCGATGATCTCGCCGATGCCCGGGGCCAGCACGTCCATCGCCGCGACGGTCTTGCCGTCGTCGTTCAGGCGCATGTAGAAGGCCTTGAAGTGCTCGGGGTAGTTGGTCACCACCACCGGGCGGCCGACGTGCTGCTCGGTCAGCCAGCGCTCGTGCTCGGTCTGCAGGTCCAGGCCCCATTCCACCGGGAACTCGAACTTCTGCCCCGACTTCTGCAGCAGCGAGATCGCATCGGTGTAGTCGATGCGTTCGAACGGCGAATTGACGAAGGCTTCCAGCCGGGTCAGCGCGGTCGGCTCGACCCGCTCGGCGATGAAGGCCAGATCGTCGGCGCGCTCGGCCAGCACCGCGCGGAACAGGTACTTGAGGAAATCCTCGGCCAGTTGGGCATTGGCGGCCAGATCGTTGAACGCGACCTCCGGCTCGATCATCCAGAACTCGGCCAGATGGCGGGTGGTGTTGCTGTTTTCGGCGCGGAAAGTCGGGCCGAAGGTGTAGACCTTGCTCAGCGCCAGCGCATAGGCCTCGGCGTTGAGCTGGCCGGACACGGTCAGGAAGGTTTCCTTGCCGAAGAAATCGCGCGAGAAATCCACCGCGCCGGCCTTGTCGCGCGGCAGGTTGACCATGTCCAGGGTCGACACCCGGAACATCTGCCCCGCGCCTTCGGCGTCGGAGGTGGTGATGATCGGGGTGCTGATCCAGAAATAGCCGTTCTCGTGGAAGAAGCGGTGCACCGCCTGGGCCAGCGAGTTGCGGATGCGGGTGACCGCGCCGAACAGGTTGGTGCGCGGGCGCAGGTGGGCGAACTCGCGCAGGTACTCCAGGGTGTGCTGCTTGGGCTGCATCGGGTAGGTCAGCGGGTCTTCGACCCAGCCGACCACTTCCAGCGTGCTGGCCTGGATCTCGAAGCTCTGGCCCTGGCCTTGCGAGGCGACCAAGGTGCCGGTGGCGATCACCGAGCAGCCGGTGGTGAGGTGCTTCACCTCATCTTCGTAATTGGCCAGGGTATTGGCGGCCACCACCTGGATCGGCGCGAAGCAGGAGCCGTCGCTGACATTGACGAAGCTCAGACCGGCCTTGGAATCGCGCCGGGTCCGCACCCAGCCGCGTACCGTGACCTCTCCGCCCGCCGGAATCTTGCCCGCGAGTGCCTGTTCGACGCTTACCACCGTCATGTCGTGCCGCCTTAGCGCAATGAAAAGTGAGGGACGGCGATCATAACGGATGGGAACGGCGCAGCGTGCCGGCGCGTCTGCCCTTAGACTGCGCAATGGATCACGGCAGGGGGCGCGGCATGGGCGATATCGGCACGGGCGGAGCGGGGCGAGCGGGCGCGGACGGGGCCGGCCGGAGCCGGGACCGACACCGATTGCGCGGCCTGCTGCGCAGGTTCGGGCGGTATGCGTTGCCGGCGCTGCTGAGCTGCGCCGCCGCGGCGCAAGCGCAGGAACCGATGCCCAAATCGCCGTTGCTGCCCGATCCCGCGCCGGTGGTGTTGGACGAAGCCCGCGCCGCCCATTTCGCCGGTCTGGCGCTGAGCTGCGTGAGCCGCGAATACCCGAACAAGATCGCCCACTGCCTGGACAACGCCGGCGACGTGGCCGCGCCGAGCAAGCTGTATCCGGCGTTCTACGGCTGCTACGACTGGCATTCCTCGGTCCACGGGCATTGGCTGCTGGCGCGGCTGGCGCAGCGGTTCCCGCAGGCGCCGTTCGCCGCGCAGGCGCGCGCGGCGCTGGCGCGCAATCTCACCGAAGCCAATATCGCCGGCGAACTGGCCTATCTGCGCCGCGGCGACGACGAAAGCTTCGAGCGCCCCTACGGCCTGGCCTGGCTGCTGCAACTGGGCGCGCAATTGCGCGGCTGGGACGACCCGCAGGCGCGGCAATGGGCGCAGGCGCTGCAACCGCTGGAACGCGAAGCCTCCGCGCGCCTGCTGCGCTGGCTGCCCAAGCTGACCAAGCCGATCCGGGTCGGCGAACACAGTCAGACCGCGTTCGCCTTCGGCCTGGCCCTGGACTGGAGCGCGGTCAGCGGCGACCAGGCCCTGCGCGACGCGCTGATCGCGCGCTCGCGCTATTACTACCTGGCCGACCGCGACTGCCCGCTGGCGTTCGAGCCGTCCGGCCAGGACTTTCTCTCGCCGTGTCTGGCCGAAGCCGATCTGATGCGGCGGGTGCTGGCGCCGGAAGAATTCTCGCGCTGGCTCAAGACCTTCCTGCCGCAGATTCCGCGCCGCGCCCGCGCCGATTGGCTGGTGCCCGGGCTGGTGCTGGACCCGGCCGACGGCAAGCTGGCCCACCTGGACGGGCTCAACCTCAGCCGCGCCTGGATGCTGGAAGGCATCGCCGCCGGCCTGCCGCCGCGCGACCGCCGGATCGGCGCCTTGCGCGCGGCCGCGGCGCTGCACCGCGAACTGGGGCTGATCGCGGTCGGCGACACCCATTACGCCGGCGCCCATTGGCTGGGCAGCTTCGCCACCTATCTGCTGGCGCCGCCGCAAACGCCGCCGGCACCGGCCGCGAATGCCGCCGCCACGGGCGCGGGCAGGGCGGATTGAGCCGGGTCGGGATGCGGACGCGGGCTTGAACGCAGCCGCTCGGGCGGGCCTGTTCGGAGGACGGATTGGCTGGGCAGGCGCGGCGTACCAGCGCACATGAACGGCCGGCTTGAAGCCGGCCCGGGATGCCGCCATATCCGGTACAGCCCAGCGAGGCCGGGCTGGTAAGATTCCGGCATCGCTTGATTCAGCCGCCGCCGCCCAGGCCGAGATTCGCCGGGACCGCCGATCGAGCCCCCAATACGAGTATCCCCATGTCCGTGACCCTCGCCCCCGCCGCGCTCGCCCGTGTCCAGCATTTCCTCAGCGAAACGCCGACCGCTCTGGGTCTGCGCTTCGGCGTGACCCGCACCGGCTGCTCCGGCTGGCAGCACACCGCCGACCTGGCCCGCGACCAGCGCGAAGGCGACACCGTGTTCGAACAGGACGGCGTGCGCATCTACGTCGACCCGATCAGCCTGCCGCTGGTCGAGGGCACCCGCATCGACTTCCTCAAGCAGGGCCTGGGCGAGATGTTCGTGTTCCAGAACCCCAACGCCACCGCCGAGTGCGGTTGCGGCGAGAGCTTCACCACCTCGGCCGACGCGGCCTGAGCCAACCGAAGCTACGCCACTGAGCGTCGTCGCCCCCACAAGACGCGACACCCCAGCACGCGCTTGAACAGCGTCCCACACCAGGACGCAACATAACGAGCGCGCGACTGCTATAGATGCCCGAGCTTCCAGGCTCAGGTACTGCGCGCGCGCTCCGCACCAAGTACAACGCGTTCTTCGCTTCCAGCACTCAACCGAAGCGAACCGAGACGAACGCACCCGCACCAACTTCCGGCATGCGGCGCCCCCAGTCACGGCGACTAGACTCGACCACTGACTTCGAGGGGAAATCCAACATGCTTCGTCCTATCGCATTGGCCACGGCGATCGCCGCCGGCCTGTTGCTCACGCCCGTCTCCTTCGCCGCGCCCGCACCGGCTTCCGCCAATGCGGCCGCAACCGCTCGCAGCCCCAGCGCGCAGGCGCTGCATCAGTTGTTCGACGCGGAGTGGGAGCGCGGTCTGCGCGAGGGCCCGGAGGAGGCCAGTTTCAGCGGCGACAAGCGCTACAACGACCGCTGGACCGATCAGAGCCTGAGCGCGATCCAGGCGCGCGAAGAAGGCGACCGCCAGGCCTTGCAACAGCTCCGGAAGATCGATCGCGCCGCCTTGTCGGCCGAGGATCAACTCAACTACGACGTGTTCGCCTGGAATCTGGAAAAGAGCGTCGAGCGGGTCAAGTTCCGCGAGTACCTGACGCCGGTCGGGCAGCAGGGCGGGGTGCAGACCGCCGACGGTCTGAGCGAGGGCCTGCAGTTCACTCAGGCCAAGGATTACCGCGATTGGCTCGCGCGCATGCGCGCGCTGCCCACGCTGATCGAGCAAACCGAAGCGTTGATGCGCGAAGGCGTCAAGGCCGGCATCACCCCGCCGCGGGTATTGATGCAGCGCGTGCCGGCGCAGATCGCCAAGCAAGTCGTCGCCGATCCGACCCTGAGCCCGTTCTACAAGCCGTTCCTGCGCTTCCCCGACAGCCTGTTGGCGAGCGAACGCGCGATGCTGCAGGCCGAAGCCAAGAAAGTCATCGGCGAAACCGTGGTCCCGGCGTATCGCCGCTTCGGCGAGTTCTTCGACAAGGACTATCTGCCCAACACCCGCACCACCATCGCCGCCGGCGATCTGCCCGACGGCAAGGCGTACTACGATTTCCTCGCCGCCGACTACACCACCACCGCGCTCACCGCCGATGAAATCCATCAGATCGGCCTGAAAGAGGTCGCGCGGATCCGCGCGGAGATGGAGAAGGTCAAGACCGAAGTCGGCTTCAAGGGCTCGCTGGCCGAATTCTTCCATTACCTGCGCACCGACCCGAAGTTCTTCCACAAGACCCCGGCGGCGCTGCTGGAGGCGTATCAGGCCGCGGCCAAGCGGATCGATCCGGAACTGGTGAAGATCTCGCGGATCATCCCGCGCCAACCCTATGGCGTGCGTCCGATTCCCGACAACGTCGCCCCCGACACCACCACCGCGTATTACCTGCCGGGCGCGCTCGACGGCAGCCGCGCGGGTTTCTACTACGTGAATCTGTACAAGCCCGAATCGCGCCCGACCTGGGAAATGGTGCCGCTGTCGCTGCATGAGGCAGTGCCGGGCCACCACTTCCAATTCGCCCGCGGCATGGAATTGCCGGACGCGCCGATGTTCCGCCGCGCCGGTTACTTCGTCGCCTACGGCGAAGGCTGGGGCCTGTACGCCGAGCGCCTGGGTTACGACATGGGCCTGTACGACGACCCCTACGACCGCATGGGCCAGCTGTCCTACGACATGTGGCGCGCGGTGCGGCTGGTGGTCGACACCGGCATGCACGCCAAGGGCTGGGGCCGCGACCGGGCGATCAAGTACTTCATGGACAACGCGCCCAAGACCGAGCAGGACGTGGTCAACGAGATCGACCGCTACATCGGCACCCCGGGTCAGGCGCTGGCGTACAAGATCGGCCAGCTCAAGATTTCCGAACTGCGCGAGCGCTCGCGCCAGGCGCTGGGCGAGCGCTTCGACCTGCGAGACTTCAACGATGAGGTGCTCGGCACTGGGTCGGTGCCGTTGAGCGTGTTGGAGAAGCGGATCGACGCTTGGATCGCCGAGACTAAGCGTAAAAATTGATTTATTTCAATAATTTACTATTGGAATATGAAATTTTAGATAGGATTCGGACGCGCTGCCCTCAGTCGCTGCGCGCGTCCCGCTCCGGGGCCCAGCCCCGGAGCGGGGCCGGGATGTCGGAACGAATCCGTGTGCGTTTGGACTGCCGCCGGACCGGCCAGCGACCCGCTCCGGCGAAGTTTTCACCCAGCGGCCAACGCCCCAAGGCCTGTCGCCACGGACGGGGCGATTTGCGCCTAAGCCCCTGAGGCTGCCATACTTTCCTGCTCCCGCGCGGCCACAGGGCCGGGCGGGGACCTTGCTCCATCGGATCCGGCGCGGTTTGCGTGCGGGATTTCGGGGGGCTGAAACGGGTCGCTTGCGCGATCCATCATCCACAAGGAATCACACCATGCGTCATTACGAAGTCGTGTTCCTGGTCCATCCGGACCAGAGCGAGCAGGTGCCGGCCATGATCGAGCGCTACAAGTCGCTGATCGAAACCGGCGAGGGCAAGATCCACCGTCTCGAAGATTGGGGCCGCCGTCAGCTGGCTTACCCGATCGAGAACCTGGTCAAGGCTCACTACGTCCTGTTGAACATCGAAGTCACCCAGACCGTGCTCAACGAGCTGGTCGACGGTTTCCGTTTCAACGATGCCGTGCTGCGTCACCTGGTCATGAAGCGCGACGAAGCCGACACCGAGCAGTCCCTGATCATGAAGTTCAAGGACGAGAAGGGCGACAAGCCCGAGCGCGGCGAGCGCCGTCGTCGTGACGACGACAGCGACAATGCCGTCGGCTCCGCCGACAGCTCTGACGACAACGCCGAAGCCGCATAAGGATCGCACCCATGTCCAAGTTCTTCCGTCGCCGCAAGTTCTGCAAGTTCACCGCCGAGGGCGTCAAAGAGATCGATTACAAGGATCTCAACACCCTGCGCCAGTACCTGACCGAGACCGGCAAGATCGTGCCGAGCCGCGTCACCGGCACCAAGTCGAAGTACCAGCGTCAGCTGGCTACGGCGGTCAAGCGCGCTCGTTTCCTCGCGCTGATCCCGTACACCGACAACCACAACGCCTAACGGCCAGCAATGAGTGGCGGCTTGGCCGCCTTCAAGGAGTGAGAAACGAGAAACGCTTTTTGCTTTCACTCACTTCTCACTCCTCCAATCTCACTCCTGGCTTCTTCGGACAGCGAATCCCGCTGCGGACCTACAGGCCCGCTAACGAATACGGAGCAATCCCATGCAACTGATCCTCCTGCAGAAAGTCACCAACCTCGGCAACCTCGGCGACAAGGTCAACGTCAAGCCGGGCTACGGCCGCAACTTCCTGGTTCCGCAGGGCAAGGCCGTGCCGGCCACCGCGACCAACCTGGCCGAGTTCGAAACCCGCCGCGCTGAGTACGAAGCCAAGGCCAAGGCCCAGCTCGACGGCGCCGAAGGCCGCAAGGCCAAGCTGGAAGGTGCGACCGTCACCGTCCACGCCAACGCCGCGACCGAAGGCAAGCTGTACGGTTCGGTGACCCCGCGCGATATCGCCGAGGCGCTGACCAAGGCCGGCTACCCGGTCGAGAAGTCGGAAGTGATCATGGGCGAAGGCCCGATCCGCCGCACCGGCGAGTACGACGTGCTGATCCACCTGCACGCCGACGTCGAAATCACCGTCAAGGTCACGGTCGCCGGCGAAGCCGCCTGATCGTTGTCCGCTGGCGGTAGGAACGGAGGGCGCCGCGAGGCGCCCTTTGTTTTGGGCGAGAAGTCAGGGCGAGAAGTCAGGGCGAGGAGTGAGCGCAGAGGAGTGAGGAGCGAGAAAAAGCGGGCATTCGCTCACTTCTCGCTCCTCTGCGCTCACTGCTGCTCCCGTCTCAGCCCCTGAGACGCTTCTCCCCCATACATCTACCCACCAGTTATCCACAACTTTTCCACGGGCTTGTCTGCAACCGGTAACCGGTCCGCGCCGCTAGGATGGCCCTCCGGCCGTCCGCCACGCCGGACCCTGCATCCGGCGGCTGCACCGCCCCGAACCAAGGCCGCGACAGAACGGCCGAACCGACGAGGATCGTCCCCCCGATGAGCGCACGTGCCGGCGGATTCCGTGGCGAAAAACGTTTCGAGACCCGCGCCGAGCAGCGCATCGATCAGCTGCGGGTGCCGCCTCAGTCGATCGAGGCCGAACAGGCCGTGCTCGGCGGCCTGATGCTGGCGCCCGACGCTTACGACCGCGTCGCCGACCAGATCGTCGAGGAAGACTTCTACCGCCGCGATCACCAGCTGATCTACCGCGCGATCCGCGAGCTGGCCGAACGCAGCCGGCCGTTCGACGCGGTGACCCTGGGCGAGTGGTTCGATTCGCAGGGGCTCAGCGAACAAGTCGCCGGCGGCGCGTATCTGATCGAGTTGGCCACGACCACGCCGTCGGCCGCCAACATCGCCGCCTACGCCGAGATCGTTCGCGACAAGGCGGTGATGCGCAAGCTGATCGAGGTCGGCACCGAGATCGTCAACGACGGTTTCCAGCCCGACGGCCGCGACAGCGGCGAGATCCTGGCCAAGGCCGAGCAGCAGGTGTTCGCGATCGCCGAAGCCGGCGCGCGCGGGCGCACCGACTTCACCCCGGTCACCAAGGCGCTGTCGGAAGCCTTCGACGTGCTGCAGACCCGTTACGCCAACGGCGGCGCGGTCACCGGCATTCCGACCGGCTACACCGAATTCGATGAGATGACCGCGGGTCTGCAGAACACCGACTTGCTGATTCTCGCCGCGCGTCCGGCGATGGGTAAGACCACCTTCGCCCTCAACATCGCCGAGCACGCCGCGTTCCGCACCAAGAAAGCGGTGGCGGTGTTCTCGATGGAAATGTCGGCCAGCCAGCTGGCCCTGCGTCTGATCTCCTCGGTCGGCCGGGTCAACGCGCAACGGCTGCGTTCGGGCCAGTTGGAAGACGAGGATTGGGCGCGCGTCACCGGCGCGATCCGGCAGTTGCGCGAGGTCAAGATCTTCATCGACGACACCCCGGGCCTGTCGCCGGAAGTGCTGCGGGCCAAGTCGCGCCGGCTCAAGCGCGAGCACGACCTGGGCCTGATCGTGATCGACTACCTGCAGCTGATGTCGGTGCCGGGCAACAGCGAAAACCGCGCGACCGAAATCTCGGAAATCTCGCGCTCGCTCAAGCATCTGGCCAAGGAACTCAACCTGCCGGTGATCGCGCTGTCGCAGCTCAACCGCTCGTTGGAGCAACGCGCCGACAAGCGCCCGGTGATGGCCGACTTGCGCGAATCCGGCGCTATCGAGCAGGACGCGGACGTGATCATCTTCATTTACCGCGACGACTACTACAACAAAGAGACCTCGCCGGACAAAGGCCTGGCCGAGGTCATCATCGGCAAGCAGCGTTCCGGCCCGACCGGCTCGCTCAAGCTGAAGTTCTTCGGCGAATACACCCGCTTCGACAACCTCGCGCACGATTCGGTCGGCAGCTTCGAATAACGCCGGCCGGACTGGGCGGAGCGGTCGCCAAGCGGGCGGAACAACCGAGCGCGACGGCGGCGGTCGTTCGACAACGGCTCACTACGCGGGTCTACGCATTCGCGAGGCCGCTCCAGGCCTCGAAACCGCCTTCGATGTAGTAGACGTCCAGGTGCCCCATCTGGTGGAAATGCTGGGCGGCGTGAACGCTGCGCACGCCGCGTTCGCACAGCACCGCCAACGGCGCGTCGGCGGGCAGGTTGCGGATTTCGTGGGTGCCGTCGTCCATGTGCAGGAACGGCACCGACAGCGGGGCCGACGCGCGTTCTTGCCTTGAGCGGATGTCGACGATGGTCAGCTTGCCGGCGCGCGCGTCGGCAGCGGCCTGGGCGGGCGACATCGCCCGCACCGGCACGGGCACGGACGCTTTCGGATGCTCGAACAGCACGCTCGGGCCGCGCTCGACGTCTTGCCAGTGGATCTCCAAACCATCGCCGCGCTGCGCGCTGGCCAGATCGAACTGCAACGGCACGCCGTCGACCTCGGCGAGGATGGCGTCGGGTCTGCGCGGCTCGATCTCCAGAGAACAGCAATACTGCGGATCCACCACGACCTCGGCCACCGATCCGCGCGGACTGTTGCGGATGATCGCGCGAAAAGCCTTAGCGGCCGCCGCGGTCAGCCGCACCGCCGGCGGCCGACGTTCCGGCGCCGGCAGTCCCAAGGCGGCGTGGACCTCGCCGGTATTGACCATGCGCTCGACGTTGTCGCCGCTGGCCAGCAGTTTTCCGTCCAGATACAGCCGCGGAATCGGCGAGTGCGCGCGATTGTTTTCGATGTCCACGCCCAGCTCCGGATCGGCCTCCACGTCGGCGTGGCCCAGCTCCAGGCCCAGCGCGCCGAGCGCCTGCCAAGCTCGCATCGATGCGCCGAATTCGGGCCGGTCGGGCGTTCCGCGCATGAACAGCACCAGGCGATGGGCGCGCAGCAGCGCATCGATGCGTTGGCGGGCGGGCGAGGGTGCGGTCATGGCGGCCAGTCTCCTTGGGCCTGGGGGCGGCTGAGTCCTGGCGTTCGGATCGAGCCCGACATACGCGGGCGTCGACGCGATTGGCCAACATCGGCCCGTCAATATCAGCGGCCACTATAAACTCAGTCGCGGCGATCGATGGCGGCGTTAAAGTGCCACTTAAGCGAGTGGCACGCTTTAAGCGCACTTATGCTGCAGTCCGGCGAGGGTCGGCTAGCGACACTGATCCGCCCGATCTCAAAACTCAGCGATGTCCCAACGCGCGAGGCAATGGAATGACGGTTCTCAAGGGCGCTTCCTACCAGTGGTACCTGTACAAGGCGAAAGACGTCTATCTGCTCGAAAGCGCGCGAGGTCAGCAGGCAAGCCTGATCAAGGGGCGCTTGTTCGGCCTGCGCAAGGCGGGATCGAAAAAGGACGTGTACCGGCTGATCCTGAAAGAACTCGGGCCGGGCACGGTGTTTTCGTTGCTCCAGCCGGCCGTGCTCGATCTGCTTAAGAAAAGCGCCGCCGCGCCCGAAGGCGCCGCGCAGCCCGATCCGCGCGCCAAGAAACTGCTGGCGCGTCTGCAGAAGATCGACCCGAAGGATTTTTGGGCGGTGGTCGCGGCGCTGGACTGGCCCAAGGCGGGCAAGGACAACGACTATGCCGCCCTGGCCAAATCGGCGTTGCGCGAGCGTTACCGTTTGCAGGACGTGAAATGGCTGGCCAGAACCGCTGCGCGCAAGCGGCGCGACTTGCACAAAGCCGTGGAGAAACTGGAGCGGCAAGCGCGGCAGCAGTTGTTTCTCGGCGGCGACGACAGCCTCTACGATGCGCTGGCGCTGGCGGTCTCGCACGGGCAAGACCGCTACGAGAGTTTTCTGCGCAAGCCCGAGTCCTTCATCAAGAAGTTCAACGGCGTTCGGATCGATCAGCACAACTTCGAGTACTGCTTCGATTAGCTCGCCGCGGCCTCGATGTCTGGGGTGGGAATTTCGCGGCGTTTGTTTGACTAGGCAGGGAGAGAGCATTGAGCAATCAGGCCGATTCGCCGCGAAGCGTTCGCCTGGCCGCGGCGCGTTTCATCGACAACCGCGACGGCACCGTCACCGATACCCGGCTCGAACTGATGTGGTCACAAGCCACGCTCAACCCGCGCGAGGTGGGTTACGCGACGGCGCAGCAACTGTGCGCCGAGCTTCGGCTCGGCGGCCATTCGGATTGGCGTTTGCCGACGGTCGAGCAATTGTTCGCGCTGGCCGATCGAGCCTGCTCCGAACCGGCCATCGATGCCGTCGCGTTTCCGGGCACCCGTCAGGACTGGTACTGGAGCTGCACCGGCACGGCCTTTGCGCCGCCGAAGATATGGATCGTGTCGTTCGGCAACGGCCTGGCCAGTTACACCGCTACCGACGACTACCTGGGCGGTTACGTGCGCGCGGTGCGGCCGCTGCGGGCCGAGGATTGATGCGTGTCCGGCGCGGAGCGCCGGACGAAACCCGCCGTCGATGCGGCGATCCGGCGCGGACGGCGCGCGCCGGCGATCAGTTCGCCGCCGCGACCGGCTTCGACGCGGACGGCATGTGTTCGCGCCAGCGCTCATCGATCAGTTCGTAGCGGCGCACGCCGGTCGCCTGCAGTTCCCCGCGCTCGTTACCGCCTGCGAGCCGCTGCACCGGCACTTCCACGCTGCTTGGGCTCAACCAGCGCGGCTGCCCGGGGCCCCAATCTCCGTCCGGCTTCACTTCGAACTCCTGGTGCACAATGCCGTAGCGGTAGCGATAGATCGTCAGCGACGCGGCCAGGCGATAAACCACCCGATCCTGCGAGTCGGCCTTAGGGTCGAGTTGGGTCGATGCGACCGCGATCCGTTCGCCGTCGGGCGAGGCCACCGGCGGCGCGGCGACCCTGCTGATCGCGCCGTTCACCGCGTCGATCAGGATCGTCGCGCTGTTCTCATAGCGCCAATGCTCCACTACGTAGAGCGGCGGCGCGGACAAACGGCCGAGGTACCAGTGGTGGTCGTAATCGCGTTCGCTGTCCAGGCCTTCGGCGGGCCTGTCGCGCAGGCAGACCGGCGCGGCCGCATCGGTTTTGAAGCACAGCGCGTTGCCGTCGCGGCTCGCGCGGCCAGCCGTCGATGCCAGTCGGCCAGCCTCGGACGCGAGTAAACACGAATGGTCGCGGCCGTCGTACTTGGGACATTGTTGACCCATCGCCAATCTGGCCTTGAATGCCACCGCCGGGTCGACCGCCTCGAGCGCGATCGCCGCGGTGGTGGGCTGGGTCGGTGCCGGAGCGGTACGGTCGGCGCAGCCGGGGGCCAGACAGATCGTCGCCGCGAAGGCCATCGAGAGCTTGGTTTCCATCGCGATCTTCCTTGTAAGCATCGTCCCTGGATTTGGCGAAGGGCTGGCCCTTGGAGGCGATCGCTTCGCACCGGCAGGCGCCAGCTTTCAGCGTCGGCGGCGCAAACGCAAGCGCGGGCCTCTACGAGGGGCCAACGGCTGCGGCGTATGAGGTGCCGCGACCGCGACGCCCGATCCGGCCTCAGATCCGTTCCATCACCCACTGGGTCAACGGATTGCTCGGCTCGGCCAGCAGTTTGGCGGTGAGCAGCAGGGACATCGTCACCAGCAACGGCCGGATCGCCTTGCCGCCGATCCGCAGCGCCAGGCGGGCGCCGACCTGGCCGCCGGCGATGCTCGATACCGCCATCATCAAGCCGACCAGCCACAGCACTTTGCCGCCGATGATCAGGATCGCCAGCGCGGCGAGGTTGCTGGACAGGTTGAGCAGCTTGGTGTGCGCGGTCGCCGACACCAGGCCCATGCCGAACAGGGCGACCAGGGCGGTGGTCAGGAACGCGCCGGTGCCGGGGCCGAAAAAGCCGTCGTAGAAACCGATCGCGGCGACCAGGGCGATCATCGCGGTTGGGCCGAGCCAGCTGTGGCGGTCCTCTTCGGAGGCCTTGGGCGCGAGCAGAAAGTAGATCACCATGGCGATCAGCATCGCCGGGATCAGCCCGCGCAAGAATCCCGGGTCGATGCGTTGCAGCGCCCAGGCGCCGAGCGCGGAACCGAGAAAGGCCGCCAACGCGGGTTTGCGGAATCGGCGGAAATCGATCCGGCCCTTGCGCGCGAAGGCGTAGACCGCGCTGGCGGTGCCGAAGCTGCTTTGCAGTTTGTTGGTGGCGATGGCGTTGACCGGCGGGATGCCCGCGGCCATCAGCGCCGGAATCGTCAGCAGGCCGCCGCCGCCGGCGAGCGCGTCGATCACGCCTGCTACGAATGCCACGACCATGAGCAGCGCAACCGTATCGACAGCGAATTCCATACCGCTACACATCGTGGCCAACGCGAAGTATCGCATGTCGCCCGCGAGCTCGATCGACGCGCGGGAGCGAGTGTGGATCCGGGCGGCGCGGCCGACGCTCGGCAGGCGCGGTCGGGCAATTATTGACTGCGCGCACGCTCTGAAATTTTCGCCGCTGCAACCGGTTTCCCGAATGCGCCCGTTCAGCCAAAGCGCGATAGCCTGCGTTCGCGATCCGCGCGGCCGGCACCGGTTTGACGCCTTGATGACGTGCCGCGGCGCATCGTAGCCCTTGCCCTCCAACTCCATCGGTGAGTTATATGAAGCCCAATATCAAATCCATGATCGCCGCCGCGGTGATGTCCTGCGTCATGGTGACCGGCGCGGCGAGCGCGCAGAACAACAAGTCGTCGAGCAAGTCCAAGGCTCCGCGTTGCTATGACGTGCAGGTGCAGCGTCCCAAGCAGATCAAGGACCAGCACAAGATCGCCGGCACGGCGATCGGCGCGGTGGCCGGCGGCCTGCTCGGCAATCAGGTCGGCGGCGGCAACGGCAAGAAGCTGGCGACCGCGGCCGGTGCGGTCGGCGGTGCGTTCGCCGGGCGCAAGATCCAGGAAAATCAGCAGAACAAGACCGAGACGGTGATCGAGCGCCGCTGCGACTGAGCGAGGCGGCTTAGCGCCGTCGAGGTGTCGGCCGACAGGGCCGCGCGTGCTTGGCACGCGCGGCTTTTTCTTTGGGGCGCGCGGGTTGCGGGCTCAAATCCCCCGCGTTCGCTGCGCGAACGCTGCCCCCTTTGCTAAAGGGGGCGACGGCAAAAGTCGCCGCATTCCAAGCATCGCCCCGCTGTTGCTATTCCCCCCTTCGCTAACAGGGGCGACAGCAAAAAGTCGCCGCATTCCAAGCATCGCCCTGCTGTTGCTGTTCCCCCCTTTGAAAAAGGGGGGCAGGGGGGATTTGCTCTTGCCCTTAAAACCACCACCCCAAGCTTTGCCGCATAAGCGCACACCGCCCCGACTTCACACTCGCCTCATCGGCGCACGCGCGCCGCTGGCTAGAATGCCGGCCATGGCACGCCCTACCTCTGCAATCATCCACACCGACGCGCTGCGTCATAACCTCGCCCAAGCCCGCGCCCTGGCGCCGCACAGCCGGGTCATGGCCGTGGTCAAGGCCGACGGCTACGGCCACGGCCTGGAGCGCGTGGCGCGCGCCCTGGAAGGCGCCGATGCCTTCGGCGTCGCCGCCTTGTCCGACGCCGACCGCCTGCGCGCGGCCGGGCTGTCGCAGCCGATCGTGTTGCTGTCGGGATTCGACGAAGCCGACGACCTGCCGCAACTGCGCCGGCTCGGCGTGGAAACCGTGATCCACCACATCAGCCAGATCGAAATGCTCGAGCAAGCCGGTCCGGGCGAGCCGATCCGCTGCTGGCTCAAGGTCAACACCGGTATGCACCGGCTCGGCTTCGCGCCCGAACACGTGCGCGACGCGCATGCGCGCCTGAGTGCGTGCGCGAGCGTCGCCGACGGGATCGTGCTGATGAACCACTTCGCCAGCTCCGACGAATTCGACGACAACTCCGCCGGTCACCGCCAGACCCGCGAGCAGTTGCAGGCCTTCGCCGCCGCCACCGAGGGTTTGGCCGGCGCGCGTTCGCTGGCCAACTCGGCCGCGGTGCTGGGCTGGCCGAGTTCGCACGGCGACTGGATCCGTCCGGGCGGCCTGCTGTACGGCATCAGCGTGGTCGAAGGCCGCACCGGCGCCGATTTCGGCCTGCGTCCGGCGATGACCTTGTCGACCCGGCTGATCGCGGTGAACCGGGTGCGCGCGGGCGAACGGGTCGGCTACGCCGCGACCTGGCAGGCGCCGCAGGACATGCTGATCGGCGTGGCCGCGATCGGCTACGGCGACGGCTACCCGCGCGCCGCGCCCTCGGGCACGCCGGTGCGGGTGGCCGGGCACGACACCCAGGTGATCGGCCGGGTGTCGATGGATCTGATGACCATCGATCTGCGCGGCATTCCCGCGGCCCAGGTCGGCGACCCGGTGGAACTGTGGGGCCCGGAGCTGCCGGTGGAGCGCATCGCCGACGCCGCCGCCACCATCGGCTACGAGCTGACCTGTTCGATCACCCGCCGGGTGCGTTTCGTCGAGGCCTGAGCGCGGCGCGTTCGCGCACTGTGAAGCGGGTTATGAAATCGGCGGCGCACAACAGCTCCGCCACCTTGTAGGCACGTTTTCTCTGTGCTTTAGGCGGAAAACCACGTTCAGCCGACTCAGAAAACTCGCTATCAACGGGTAGGGAGGCGCGCTCGCCGTCTCGTTAGCAATTCCATCGGGGACCACAAACCCGACGGCCGCTCCAGCCGGAGCCGGCCCCTATTGCGAACGGGGATTCGATGAAGCAGAGCAAGTTGATGTGCGCGCTGGGCCTGGGTCTGGCGACGATGATCGCTTCCGCCGCGGTATCGGCGCAGTCCGCGCCGGCTGGCGATCCGAACCGCGTCTGGGTCAAGTTCAAATCCGGCGCCGGTCCCGTCGCCGCCGGCGCCAATGCCCGCAGCGCGGGCCTGGCCAGCGCCAATCTGGGGCAGCGGGTCAAGGCGCTGCGCAGCAAGCTCGCGCAACTGCGCGGCGGCGGCGACGCCATCGTCCATTACCAGTTCGATCGCCTCAACGCCGCGGTGATGACCCTGCCGTCGGCCGAGGCGGTCAAGGCCCTGCGCGACAATCCGGAGGTGGAATCGGTCGAGATCGATCAGCCGCGCTACCTGATGGCGCAAACCACGCCCTACGGCATCGACAGCGTGAAGGCGCGCGACACCTGGGACGCCGACCGCAACGGCGTGCTCGACACCGGCGCCGCCACCGGCGCGGGCATCAAGGTCTGCGTGATCGACTCGGGCATCAACAAGAACCATGAAGACTTCGCCGGCATCGCCATCACCGGCGCGGTCAGCGGCACCGGCTCGGCGGCGGCGTGGGACGTCGACACCTGCGGCCACGGCACCCACGTCGCCGGCACCATCGCCGCGGCCAACAACGGCGTCGGCGTGGTCGGGGTCAGCCCCGGCAAGGTGTCGCTGCACATCGTCAAGATCTTCGGCACCAGCCCGGGCACCAACAACGGCAGCGCCCAGTGCGCGATGAGCTTCTCCTCCAACCTGGTGGCCGCCGCCGAAAGCTGCGAAGCGGCCGGCGCCAAGGTCATCAACATGAGCCTGGGCGGCGGCGCCGCCTCGGAAACCGAGCGGGCGACGTTCCAGCGCCTGGCCGACAAGGGCATCCTCAGCATCGCCGCGGCCGGCAACGACGGCAACAACGTGCAGAGCTACCCGGCCGGTTACGCCAGCGTGGTGTCGGTGGCGGCGGTCGACTCGGCCAACGTCAAGGCTTCGTTCTCGCAGTTCACGCCCAAGGTCGAACTGGCGGCGCCGGGCGTGGACACCCTCAGCACCTTGCCCGATCAGAGCGATCCGCTGCTGGTCGGCAATTCCAGCTTCCAGACCGTCTCGGCCGACGGCGGCAAGCGCACCACCGCCAGCGCCGGCTGGGTCAACGGCGGCCTGTGCCAGACCTCCTCGACCACCTGGCGCAACAAGATCGTGCTGTGCCAGCGCGGCACGATCAGCTTCTATGAAAAGGCCAACAAGGCGCAGACCGCGCGCGCGTTGGGCGTGGCGATCTACAACAACGTCGATACGCCCTTCGCCGGCATCGCGCTGGTGAACCCGAGCACCAACAAGGTCGTCAACAGCACCTTGCCGGTGGTCGGCATCAGCAAGGCCGATGGCGAGGCGATCATCGCCGGACTCGCCGGCCAGACCATGACCGTCGACGGCACGCCTTCGGCCAGCAACAGCGCTTACGGCCTCAAGAGCGGCACCTCGATGGCGACCCCGCACGTGGCCGGCGCCGCGGCGGTGGTGTGGAGCGCCAAGCCGACCGCGACCGCGCAGCAGGTCCGCGATGCGCTCGATTCGACCGCGCTCGACATCGACGCGGCCGGCCGCGACGACAACACCGGCTGGGGCCTGATCCAGATCCCGGCGGCGATCGCCGAGTTGAAGTCGAAGTAAGCGCGCCTGATCCAGTGCGCGTTGCAACGGGAGCCTTCGGGCTCCCGTTTTTTTTGGCAACGGATCAGCACGATGCGAAACGAGCGCATCGCCGGTCGCATTCGCGCGCGCTGCGCAAGCGGCCCCGCGTCGCGCGAGCGATACAGCCAATCGGTGACTCGTATATGTGAATGCGGAACAGATCGCATGCCCTATGGAGTTGGGACGCATCTGAAAAGCAAAAACGCGGGTGGGGATGGATGATCCCGGCATCGTTTCGGGGAAGACCCTCTCGGAAGCCGCGCCCATGCAGGCGCGCCGATCGGGTCGGACTTTTCCACTCGATACAGGGGACAAGCTGTGATGAAGCAGAACAAACTTGCAGGCGCGCTGTGTGTCTCGTTGGGCGCGATGTGCGCGGCCGGATCGGCGCAAGCGCAATTGATGTCCGGAACCGGCGCGGCTGCTTCGGAACAACGGGTGTGGGTGCAGTTCAAAGAGACCTCGGCCGCGGCGCCCAAGCTGTCCACCGATCCCCGAACGCTGCTCGACCAAATCGCCGCGCAGGTGGCTCAGGCGCACGAACGCATGAACGCCAACGTGCGCGGGGTGAATGCGCGGCTGGCTCAGCGCAAGTTCGGCCAGGCGCGGCAGCACTATCTTTTCGAAGGGCTCAACAAGGCGGTGCTGACCCTGCCTTCACGCGCGGCGCTGGAGGACTTGCGCAAGGATCCGTCAGTGGCGTCGGTCGAGATCGATCCGGAGCGCCAACTGATGGGGCAGACCACGCCCTACGGCATCGACAACACCCAGGCCCGCGCGACCTGGGACGCCGACGGCGACGGCGCGATCGACGCGGGCGCGGCGACCGGCGCGGGGATCAAGGTCTGCGTGATCGATTCGGGCCTGAAGCGGACCCATGAAGACCTGGCTGGGGTCGAGATCACCGGCACCGAGAGAAGTTCCGGCGACAACTGGTACGTGGACGGCAACGGCCACGGCACCCACGTTGCCGGCACCGTCGCCGCGGCCGACAACGGCAAGGGTGTGGTCGGCGTGAGTCCCGGCAAGGTCGCGTTGCACATCGTGAAATACACGGATAGCAACGGCAAGACGTACGCTTCCGATGTTGTCGGAGCGGTCAAGAGTTGCGAGGCCGGCGGGGCCAAGGTGATCAACATGAGTTTCGGCGGTACCTCTTCCAACGCCACCGAGCAGAAGGAGTTGCAGAAAGCGGCCGATCGCGGCGTGCTGCTGGTCGCCGCAGCAGGCAACTATGCCTTGACCGGGGCGCCCTCGCTTTTCGGCAACTCTGCACCGAATCCGGTCCTGTATCCGGCCTCCTATCCCAGCGTGCTGTCGGTGGCGGCGGTTGATGCCGCAAACCAGCGCGCCGATTTCTCCGAGTTCAACAGCGAGGTCGATTTGGCCGCGCCGGGCGTGAGCGTGCTCAGCCTGGGGCTGCTGACGAACCAACCGCTGCAGGTCGGCAACTCGACCCTGCAGATCAGTTCGTTCGATGGATCGGCGGCTTCCGTTGCCAGTGCGGAATGGGTCAACGGAGGGAGGTGCAAGACATCGGAGGCGGCGTTCAAGAACAAGATCGTGCTTTGCCAGCGTGGCGAGGGTACTTTCAAGCTCAAGGTCGATAACGCGAAAAATGGCGGCGCGCTCGGCGTAGTGATCTACAACAACGTGGATGGCACGTTCGAAGACGTAGGGCTGGTTGGCGCCAACGGTAAGGTGGTTGCCACGACCATTCCTGTGGTCGGCATCACCAAGGCCGATGGCGAAGCCATGCTGGCGGGGATGGTCGGGCAGGTCGCCACCGTCAACGGCATAAAGCTGAGCAACGACAGTTCGTATGCGCTCATGAGCGGCACCTCGATGGCCTCGCCGCACGTGGCCGGCGCGGCCGCGGTGGTGTGGAGCGCCAAGCCGACCGCGACCATGGCGCAGGTGCGTGAGGCCTTGCTGGTCACCGCGAAGGACATCGACAAGGCGGGGCGCGACGACAACACCGGCTATGGTCTGGTCCAGATCAAGGCCGCGATCGAAGAGCTCAAGCGCAAGCCTTAAGCCGTATCGGGCCGTGCGAATCCGGAGTCCGGCTAGGGCCGGACTCCGCTGGACCGGCGCCCGAGCCGCAATCGCCGTCTCCTCCCCGGAGGCGGCGATTGCGCTTATGCAGCCGCTGATCCGCCCGCACGGCCAGGAGCGGATCGGCGAGACCGTTCCACGGCCGGTCGCGGCGGCATACTGGGTGCCCATCCCGTGCGCCGGCCCCGATGCCCCAAGCCCAACCTCTCGCCCTGGTCTGGTTCCGCAACGACCTGCGCCTGGACGACAACCCGGCGCTGCGCGCGGCGCTGGAGGCCGGCTACACGCCGGTGCCGGTGTACATCCACGCGCCCGACGAACACGGCGCCTGGCGGCCGGGCGCCGCCTCCGACGCGTGGCGGCACCGCTCGCTGGAGGCGCTCGATGCGCAGTTGCGCAAGCGCGGCTCGCACCTGCGCCGGTTTTTCGGCCCCAGCCTTGCGACCTTGCAATCGCTGATCCTGGCCACCGACGCCCAGGCGGTGTTCTGGAACCGCCGCTACGAGCCGTACCTGGAAAAGCGCGACACCAAGATCAAGCAGGCGCTGCGGCGCATGGGCGTGGCGGCGGAGAGCTTCAACAGCGCGTTGATGTTCGAACCGTGGACGCTGCGGACCAAGCAGGGCGGTCCGTTCAAGGTGTTCACCCCGTTCTGGCGCTCGGCCTTGGCCAACTGGCGCGAGATCGGCCTGTGGCAGGCGCCGGCATCGTTGCCGGACAGCCGCGAGGGGCCGGCGGGGGTGCCGCTGGCGGCGCTCAAGCTGGCGCCGCGGCTGGATTGGGACGGGGAATTCTGGGAGCACTGGACCCCCGGCGAAACCGGCGCGGCCGCTGCCGTGGAAACCTTTATCGACGGCGCTTTGCGCGGCTACGGCGTGCAGCGCGACCGCCCCGACCGGGTCGGCACCTCGCGCTTGTCGCCACATCTGCATTTCGGCGAGATCGCGCCCTGGCGCGTGGTCGCGGGGTTGCAGGCCGAACGCAACGCCGGCAACGCGGCCGACATCGACGCGGCGGTCCGCGAACTGGGCTGGCGCGAATTCGCTCACCATCTGCTGCATCACTTCCCCGACACGCCCGAGCAGAACTTCAATCCGCGCTTCGTCGATTTCGATTGGGCGCGGGTGTCCGAGCCCAAGCTGGAGGCCTGGCAACACGGCCGCACCGGCGTGCCGATCGTCGATGCGGGCATGCGCGAGCTGTGGCATACCGGCTGGATGCACAACCGCGTGCGCATGGTCGTGGCCAGTTATCTCACCAAGCATCTGCGCTATCACTGGCGTCACGGCGCACGCTGGTTCTGGGACACCCTGGTCGATGCGGATCTGGCCAACAACAGTCTGGGCTGGCAATGGGTCGCCGGCACCGGCGCCGACGCCGCGCCGTATTTCCGGGTGTTCAACCCGGTGACCCAGGCCGAGAAGTTCGACCCCGACGGCGCCTACATCGCGCGCTGGGTACCGGAACTGGCACCGTTGCCGGCGTCGCTGCGGCACGCGCCGTGGCGCGATCCCAAGCTGTTACGCAAGGTCGCGCCGGACTATCCGCCGCAGCCGTTGGTGGATCTGGGGGCGGGGCGCGATGCGGCGTTGGAGGCGTATCGCAGGAGCAGGGGTTAGGGGTTGGGGGTTGGGGGAAGGGCGGGGAACTGGGGGGCGTCGATAGCGGGTGGGTGGCGTGGGTGTTCGCGCCTTTTCGATTCGGCTTTCTCAGTTCGTGGTTGCCGTGCCGGTGCGCGCGTTGACGCCGCTCGCAAGCGCGTGATTCACTCGCCGCAGACGCTTGGAGGGCGCATGGCCAACGCAAAACCGGAAGCAACCACGCGCAAGCGCGCGCGCCGCGAACCGATGTCGCGGGTCGACACGGCCTGGTTGCGGATGGAACGTCCGACCAATCCGATGATGATCACCGGCGTGTTGATGTTCTCCGAACCGATGTCGGTGGACGCGCTCAAGCGGGTGGTCAAACAGCGCTTCCTGGCCTACGGCCGGTTCCGGCAGAAAGCGGTCGACACCGCCGCCGGCGCGTACTGGCAGACCGACGAGGACATGGACCTGGACTGGCACGTCCAGCACACCGCGCTGCCCGGACGCGGCGGCAAACGCGCGCTGGAGCGGTTCGTCAGCCAACTCGCGTCGAGCCCGCTCGATGCCAGCCGGCCGTTGTGGCAGTTCCATTTGATCGAGCGCTACAACGGCGGCTCGGCCCTGGTCGCGCGCATCCACCACAGCTACGCCGACGGCATCGCCCTGGTCCAGGTGCTGTTGTCGCTGACCGACACCACCGCCCAGCCGGCCAAGGGCAGCGATCTGCCGCACGCCTGGCTCAAGCAGGACGGCGCCGAGGTGGCGCGGCGGGTGGGCGCGGTCGATCGCTACATGAAGCTCGGCAGCCGCGCGCTGGAAAAGGGCATGGAGATGTACCGCGACCCGACCCTGGCGGCGATGCTGGCCAAGGAGGGCGGCGAGATCGCGCGCGAGTTGCTGCACGCGCTGTCGTTGCCGGACGATCCGCCGTCGATGCTGCGCGGCAAGCTCGGCGTGTCCAAGCGGGTGGCCTGGGCCGAGCCGCTGGATCTGGAAGAGGTCAAGGCGGTCGGCCGCGCCTGCGACTGCACCGTCAACGACGTGCTGATGGCGACCGCGGCCGGCGCCCTGCGCAGCTACATGATCGAACGCGGCGACCAGGTCGACGGCCTGACCCTGCGCGCGACGGTGCCGGTCAACCTGCGTCCGCTCGAGCACGCGCGCAAACTCGGCAACCACTTCGGCTTGGTGTTCCTGGACTTGCCGGTCGGCGAGGACAACCCGATCCGCCGGGTCGAACGTGTCGCCGAATGCATGAATAATCTTAAGAATTCACGACAAGCCATTGTTGCATTTGGTCTTTTGGCTGCGCTTGGCATGGCCCCGGCGCAGGTGCAGGGGCTGGCGCTGGAACTGTTCAGCCGCAAGGCCACGGCGGTGGCGACCAACGTCCCCGGCCCGCAGCAGCCGCTGTACCTGGCCGGCAGCCGCCTGGACGAAATGATGTTCTGGGTGCCGCAGACCGGCTCGATCGGCGTGGGCATCTCGATCCTCAGCTACAACGGTCGGGTCCACTTCGGGCTGATCGCCGACGGCAAGTTGATCCCCGATCCGGACGAAGTCATCAGCCGGTTCGGCGCGGAGTTCGACAAGCTGTTGTATCTGGCGTTGATGGGCAACTGGGATGTGACTTTGGATGCGCAAGGGGCGGATGCGTTGATGGCTTGAGGGTAGGGGTTCGGGATCGCGGATTCGAAGGGCAGGCCTCAGCCGTCGCGACTGCGTCCGAACCGAGGCACTCAGCTATCGTCACGTTCGCGTCTTGCCACGTTCGCGTCTGGGCTGAAGCGCTCGCGTATCGCCACGTATGCGTCCGTACCGACGTACTTACCTACCGTCATTCCCGCGAACGCGGGCTCCGCTTTACT
>NZ_JBAMDI010000122.1:0-34327 GCF_036961695.1 Pseudomonas sp. CGJS7
ACCGCGGCGAAATTGCGGTAGTACTGGCCGCGGTTGAGCATCTGCTGATGGCCGATGCCGGTGGCGTTGCATTCGATGCCGCCGTTGATGGCGCGAATGGTTTCGCCGAACGCGCGCAGGTTCACCATCGCCTGATGCGGGGTGTTGCTGGCGCCGCCGCGTTGGGTCATCCAGTACCACAGCGCGGTCTGCCAGGAGATCGCCGAGTTGGTCGCGACCCAGTCTGGGTTGTTGAGCAGGTCCAGGCCGAGCGCGTTGCCGGCGGCGGCGTAGTTGTAGTTCCAGCTCAGCTGGATCGGGCCGCGGCCGTAGTACTGCTTGCCGCCGCAGGTGCCTTGCGGCTGGCAGTAGTGGTCCCAGTTGGCCTGGTTCAGTTCGCGGATGTGGACCAGACCGCCGGTCTCCTGGTTGACGTTGGCCAGGAACGCCGCCGCTTCCTGACGGGCGATGGTGTCGCCGCCTTCCTTGGCGAATTGGGGATACGAGCGGATCGCCGCGACCAGGCCGGCGTAGGTATAGAACGGGTTGCGGTTGGGGAACATCTGGTTGAACTGCGCTTCGGTCACCACGAAGCCGCCGGGCTGCGGGTTGTTATCGCAGGTGGTCGGCTGCCAGTACCAGGTGCTGATGGTCGGGTCGGTGCCGTCGCTGCCGTTGGTGCCGACGTTGACCAGCTTGTAGAACTGGCCGTTGGGCGGGTAACGCACGATCGTGCCGAGCGTGTAATTCACTCCGCGCGTCCAATCGACGTAGTTGCAGGCCGCGGCGGGGCCGACGGCGGTGTTGCCGTAGGCGTCGGCGGAGTCGGTCGGGGGCAGTTGCGGGTTGGCGAAGGCGGCGGGGGCGCAGAGCAGGCCGAACAGGCCGGCGGCCCAGGCGCCTGCACGGCGCGGGTGGATGCGTGCGTTCATTTCGATTCCTCAGGGTGTGGGCTCTGGTTCCCCCCGGGACTGCGCACGCCGCGCGCGGGCGGCGATGCGTGATTTGCGATGTGCGGCGATCTAGTGGTTATGGCGTTGCGGCCCGCCGGCGGCCGTGCCGCGGCCGGTGCGATATCCGGACGTGCCGCACTGGGGCGGCGGGCATGGCAGCGCTGTCATTCGAGCTGGGGCGACTGTAACCACGGGATTTGGATGAATCCGGGCAGCGGTCGCGAAAAGCGCCGCGACCGCGCAATATCGGCGCGTTCCGCCGTGCGGGTACGTTGCCGGCGCGACCGCGGTCGCATTTGCGTTGCGATGCGGCAACCGTTTCCGGGCGCGACGGGGTATAAACCGGCATGTGCCGGCGCCAGCGCGCTGCCGGCCGGCGTCATGAGCCCGTCCCCCGTTCCCCCGGCCGCGCCGCGGCGAGGTATCGCGATGAACCATCGAACCCATACGTTCGCCGCCACCGCCGTCGCGCTGGCGTTGAGCTTGCTGTTGAGCGGCTGCGGCGAGCAGGCCGAGCGCGAAGCCGCAGCCAAGCCGCAGCGCGCGGGACAGGCGCTGGATCCGGCCGATACCGCCGCGCGTCTGGTCAAGATGCGCAGCCAGGCGCTCGGCGGGGACCAACAAGGTTTGCAGGAAAATCTGCAGGCGCTCAATGCCGATGTGAACCGCTCGATCCGTCTGGCCGATCCGGGCCGCAAGGTCGACCGCGAGAACGCGCGCATCGTCGCCAAGGGCGTGCAGGGCGTGCGCTCGGTGGCGTGGATCGACAACGAGAATCTGTTCGTGATCGTCAACCGCAATGCCGAACGTACCTACGCCACCATCGATGCCATCTGCCTCCAACTGGAACCCTTGGGCGACACCTTGGGCGTGGTGGTCAACGTGCAAAGCGGCGCGGCGCGTACCGGCGACGAACTGGAAATCCTCAGCCGCAATTGCCAGTTGCCGCCCGGCGAGCGGGCGATGATGCAGGCCAATCGCCAGGTCGACGCGCTGCCGCCGCAGATCCGCGCCCAGCACCGCGCCAACGCCGACGCGGCCTTGCGCGCCGAGCGCAGCGAGGACCGGCAGGAAAGCGACCGCATCATCCAGGCCAATACGCCGGAGATGTAAGGGCGGGGCGGGGACTCGCGGATCGAGGCCCGCGGTGGGGTGTGCCGGACGCGGCGATGACCGACAATGGCGGCCCCACAACCCGGAGGTGAACCATGATCCAGCGATTCGACGTCGGCGCCCGCTTGTCGGAAATGGCCGTGTACAACGGCGTGGCCTATCTGGCCGGACAAGTGCCCGACAGCGAGGATCTCGACATCGCCGGCCAGACCCGCGAGACCCTGGCCTCGATCGACGCGCTGCTGGCGCGCGCGGGCACCGACAAGAGCCGGATTCTGATGGCGCAGATCTTCCTCACCGACATGGCCGATTTCGCCGGCATGAACGCCGTGTGGGACGCCTGGGTCGTCGCCGGCCACACGCCGCCGCGGGCGACGGTGCAGGCGCCGTTGGCGAATCCGAAGTTCAGGGTGGAGATTGTGGTGACGGCGGCGGTGCCGGTGGTCTGAGCGTTCGCATTGCGCCGTCCGTACTGGGGCAAGTTTGCGCCAGTACATTCGATTGCGACGCGGCCGGCGGTGGCCGCGCCGCGCTCGCATCGAGTTCCAGTGCGCGCTGTTTTTTCTGTCGGCTGCGCCAAGCGCTGCGCCAGATAGCGCATTGTCGGTGCTGGAAGTAGTTCATCTTGCCTTCGGCGATTACGCCGATGCATTCGTTTCGACAAGCGAACTTGATCGCGCAGGCGACGCCGCGGTTCTTTCTTTCATTCCATGAGCGCTTTGGTCTCAGCGCTGTCTTTGCGCGTCAGTCATACGGCAGTCCCGAATGCGGCGTTGTATTCATCGGTGGCGATGGAGCTCCGGCGCTCGCAGTCGACTGTGGCCGCTCGATGATTTCGGGCTTTATTGTGAGCGCTGTCGAATCGCGGTAAACGCATACGTTTGCGCTCGATCGATAGCGAAATGAACGCGGGTTCCGGCCTTTCCGGAAGTCATCGCCGGATTGAGTTTGTCGCCAGCTCAACATCTGTGCGGCGCCGCGCGAAAGCGCCGTGTTTTCGGCTGTGACGTCGATCAAGACTTTTATGGGGCGTGCCTGGGATGTCGATCCGTTTAGCAATGTAGATCACGTTCAGGCACAGGTTCCATGTTCTGTGATCGCCCTCAACGAACATTTAGAAGCGCCGTTCGTATTGGCGTGGACGCGATTCCCTCGCGGGGCGCAGTGTCGGCGAGCGTCCTTCGACGCACGCAGCACGGACGTTGCTGTCCGGTGTTTTCCAAGATCGAACCCACTCCGTCGTCGCCCGCGCGGGCGATGTTCGCCGAACCTTTCTGGAGAAGAACCGAATGAACCGTCGCCACATCCCGCTCACGGCTCTGGCCGTGGCTTTGGCTGTCGTACCGATGTTGTCGTTCGCGCAGAACGCGCGCGATTTCGAGTTGGATCTGGGCGGCGTCCGCTTCGATCCGCTCAAGAGCAAACCCGTGCAAGCGGCCAGCGCCTGGGGGCGCACTCGCGCCGACGGCGAGGATTGGCGGCTGGTGCAGTTCAAGGGACCGGTGCAGCAGGCGTGGTTGGACGAGTTGCGTCGCGCCGGTCTGGAGCCGGTGCAGTACCTGCATCCTTACACCTACATCGCCTGGGGCAAGCGCGATGCGCTGAATCGGTTGGCCGGGCAGGCCGAGGTGCGTTGGAGCGGCGATTTCCTGCCCGCGTATAAGGTCCAGCCGGAACTGCGCAAGGCCGCGGCCGGCGCGGTGCAGGTCAATGTGGTCAGCCGTCGCGGCAGCGCGCAGTTGGGCGCGACGTTGAGCAAGCTCGGCGTCAGCGATGTCGGCAGCGGCGTCAAGGTCGTCGATCGCGGCTTGCAGACCCAGACCTTGCAGGTGCCGGGCGATCAGATCGCCGCCTTGGCGCAAACCCCGGGCGTGTACAGCGTGCAGACCGTGCCCACCGACGGCGGTCTGCGCGGCGAGATGAGCAGCCAGATCAACGCCGGCAACGTCAACGCCAGCAACCTGGCCGTGCCCGGTTACCTGAGCTATCTCAGCACCGCGGGCGTGAACGGCACCGGCGTGATCATGGCCAATGTCGACGGCGGCATCTACCACACCCATCCGGATTTGACCGCGCGCATGACCACTTGCACCGGCACGACCTGCGGCGGTTCGGCCAGCAGCGCGCACGGCACTCATACCGCGGCGATCATGGCCGGCGACGGCGCGTCCAATGTCCGCGCCAGCGCGTCGACCGGCAGTTTCCTGCGCGGCCTCGGCGTCGCTCCGGGCGCGAAGCTGGTCGAGCAGGTGTATTCGCCGTTCTTCACTCAGCCCGGCGGCATGCTGTTGCTGATGACCCAATCGGTGCGCAACCGCGCGACCATTTCCGGCAACAGCTGGGGGCCTTCGGGTTCGCCGCGCGGTTATGACGCCGACACCCGTCAGGTCGACGTGGGCGTGCGCGATGCCGATCCGGATGCGCCGGGCGATCAGCCGCTGAACTACGTGCTGTCGTTCATGAACGGCAACGGCGGCACCCAGAGCCAGGGCTCGCCCGACGAAGCCAAGAACACCTTCACCGTCGGTTCGACCAAGGGCCAGAGTTCGGCGACGGTGCAGATCGCGGCGATCAACGATCTGTCCAGCAACACCGCGCACGGTCCGGCGCGCGACGGGCGCCGCATCCCGGGCATCGTCGCGCCGGGTTGTTCGATCGATTCGGCCAACAGCGCCACCGGCCACGGCCTGATGTGCGGCACCAGCATGGCGTCGCCGCAGGTGGCCGGCGCCAGTGCCTTGTTCACCCAGTACTACCGCAACAAGTTCGCCGGCGCCACGCCGAGCCCGGCGCTGACCCGCGCCGCGTTCACCGCGGTGGCGCAGAACCTGGTCGGCAAGCTCGATGCCGACGGGGTGGTGTTGACCACGGCGCCCGACGCCAAGCAGGGTTGGGGCCGGATGCTGATCGATCCGGTGCTGCGTCCGGCGCAAGCGGTGCAGTACGTCGATCAGACCCACGTGTTCAACAACAGCGGCGAAACCTGGACCCGCACTTTCACCGCCGCCGATGCGACCAAGCCGGTGCGGATCATGCTGGTGTGGACCGATGCGCCGGGTCATGGCTTGGGCGGGACTACGCCGGCCTGGAACAACAATCTGGATCTGCGCGTGACCGCGGGCGCCAACACGTATCTGGGCAATGTGGTCGCCAGCACTGGGTGGTCGGCGACCGGCGGTACGGCGGATGCGCGCAACAACAACGAGGGCGTATTCCTGCAGCCGTCGCAGCATGGCGGCAGCGTCAGGGTCGAGGTGCGTGCGACCGATATCAACTCCAACGGTCTGCCCAATTCGGGCGACGATACCGATCAGGATTTTGCGCTGGTTTGCTACAACTGCGCGGCGAGTTGAGCGCGGCGGCGCCGTTTGGACGGTGTCGGCGATGACGGGGGCGGCTACGGCCGCCCTCGTTTTTTGTTGGATCGGGTTGGTTAGGGGGGGGCGCGTCGTGTGTGCGGTGGCGCGGTCGCGGCTTGCGCCGCTCCTACAGGTAGGCCATGCAGGTGCGCAATCGACATGGCCTACCTGTAGGAGCGGCGCAAGCCGCGACCGCGCCAATACAACCACGCCGCTGCCGCAGGCACCGCGGCGTTCAATCCGCCTCGGGCAATGCGTAGGTCTGCTTGGAAACATCGAACGCGACGACCTGCTCGCTCTGCTTGCTCTTGCCGTCGGCGATTTGGGTGGTCTTGGTGACCCGCAACGGGAAGAACGCTTTGCTGGTGTCGCTGTCGTCGGCCACCAGGGTGTACTCGCTGTCCTGGTCGTCTTCGGTCATGCGCGGGATGTCGCTGAGGTCGAGCATCTTGCCGTCGACCGGTGCGATCAGGCTGTAGCTGCCGACGACGATGCCTTGCCATACGCCGCCGCTGCTGAAGTGCCAGGCGTAGCGTTGGGCGCCGATGCGGATCAGCTTGGCGTCTTCGCAGCCGCAGTTGCCGTTGCTGCCGAAGGTCATGGCCTTGTCGCCGGCCAGCAGGCGCCAGGAGCCGTCGTCGGCGAGCGCGAGCTGGAAGGCGCCCATCAAGCCGGGGCTGGGGTGGCCGTAAAGGTATTCGGGCTGGTCGATGTCGACGGCGTTGGCCGCGAACGCGTACACCTGTTGTTGGCCGTCCACCTCGATTTGTTGAACACCCTGCGCGCGCATGCAGTAGTTGCCGCCGTCGTCGGCGAGTTCGGAGGTGAATTTCCAGCAGCGGTGTGCGGCGTCGTAGTTGTCCTTGCCGTATTGCTGGTCCATCACTTGCCTGGCGATGGCTTGCAACTGGGCCGGATCGAGGTGTTGCGCGGGTGGTTTGGCCGGCGTCGCGGCGGGCGCGGTCGCGGCCGGCGGGTTCTGCGCCGGTGCGGTGGGCGCTTCGCGCTTGCAGGCGGGCAGCAAGGCGGCGGTGCCGATCAGGGCGGCGGTGAGCAGGCGGGAATGGGACGTCCCTTCCATTGACAACTCCTTGGGCGATTGCGAATCGCGACGATAAGCGGTGGCGTGGGTTGGCGCCAGGGTGGTGTTGTCTGAATGGCTGAACGGTTGTGGGCGTGCGGGTAAGAGCGAAGTCAAAATGGATTCCGGCTTTCGCCGGAATGACGGTAGGAGGGGGCGCGGGTTTTTGTTGGCGGCGCTAAGCCGCAAGGGCTTGTTCGCGGCGGCGCGCGGCCTCCATGAAGGCCATCAGCAGCGGGCGTCCGGGCAGCAGTTCGGGGAAGCGGTGGTCGTGGAATTCCGGGTGCCATTGCACGCCGACCACGAAGTTTTCGCCGGTGCCGCGAATGCATTCGGGGATGCCGTCGTCCGACCAGGCTTCCACTTCCAGGCCCTCGCCGAGTTGCTTGACGCCTTGATGGTGGATCGAGTTGACCTGCGGGTCGGCGACTTGCGGATACAGCGAGGCCAGCCAGCCCGATTCGCGCATGCGCAGGGCGTGGGCGTGTTCGTCGTATTGCGCGGGGATGTAGTGCTGCGAGCGGGTCGCACCGGCGCCGACCAGATCCTGATACAGGCTGCCGCCGTGGGCGACGTTGATCAGCTGCATGCCGCGGCAGATGCCGAGCACCGGCTTGCCGGCGTCGACGAAGGCGCGCAGCAAACTCAGTTCGAAGCGGTCGCGCTCGGGGTCGGTGGTCATCAACAATTCGCTGGGGCGCTCGCCGTAGGCCACCGGGTCGATGTCGGCGCCGCCTTGCAGGATCAGCCCGTCGAGCGAGCGGGCGTAGTCGCGCACCGACAGGTCGGTGGCCTGGACCGCGCCCTCGGCGTCGACGGTGGGAATCATCACCACCATCGCGCCGCTGGCCATGACCCAATGCGCCATCGATTGTTCCAGGTACTGCAGGGTCTTGTTGCGGAAGCCGTATTCGGGCGGCAGGTTGCGCATCATGCGCGGCGACAGGCCGATCAGCAGTTTGCGGGCGTGCGGTTGCATGGCGGGGTATCCGGAAGGCGGGGAGTCAGTCGCTGAGCGGGTCGGGTACGGTGGTGTGCAGCAGCCAGTCGACCACGGCCTTGAGCGCGGTGGCGCGGTTGGCGCCGTCGGAGCGTTGTTGGCGATAGATCGCCAACTGGGTGTGGGCGCTGGTGCCGCGGGCGACGATATCGTCCAGTGCGGTCAGCGCCTGGGTGCAATCGAGCTGGCGCGCGTCGTCGGCGCACAGCTCGCGCAGGCGTTGCAGTTGCGCAAGCGCCGGCTCGGTGCGGCCTTGTTCGTCGATGAAATCGGCCTGCAAGCCGAACCGTTTGGCCCGCCAGCGGTTCTCGTCGATGATCCGGCGCGCGCTGGCGTTGCACGGCGGCGCATCGGCCGGGCGTTCGCACAGGTGGCGCATCAGGCAGCGGTACAGCGCGGCGATCGCCAGACTGTCTTCCAGCCGGGTGCAGGCGTCGGCGATGCGCAGTTCCACGGTCGGGAAATTGGGCGAAGGCCGGATCGCCCACCACAGCGAGCTGGCGTCGGCGATTGCGCCGGCGCGCTGCAGCACCGCGGCGAAGGCGTCGTATTCGGCTTCGTCAGCGAAGAAATCCGGGATGCCGGTGCGCGGCCATTCGTCGTACATGGCCTGGCGATAGCTCATCAGGCCGGTGTTCCAGCGGTCCCAGAACGGCGAGGAGGTGGACAAGGCCAGCAGCAGCGGCAGCCACGGCATCGCCCGGTTCATCACTTGCACCCGGTCGACGCCGTCGGGCAGTTGCACGTGCACGTGCAAGCCGCAGACCTGGCTGCGCCGGGCGATGATCTGGAAGTCTTCGACCAAACGCCGATAGCGCGGTTTGTCGGTCTGGGTCTGTTCGCGCCATTGCCCCAGCGGATGGGTGCCGGCGGCGAGCAAGGCCAGTCCGTGCTCGTGCGCGAGTGCGGACAGACCGCGGCGCAGCTCGCCGAGCTGGCGCCGCGCCTGGGCGATGTCGCATTGCACCGGCGAGGCGATTTCGATCTGCGCTTGCAGCAACTCGCTTTCGATCGATTCGCCCAGTTCGGCGCGGGCGCGTTTGAGCAAGCGCGTGGGCACCTGGGCGGCGAGCAGGCGGCTGTGCGGGCGAACGAGGAAGAACTCCTCCTCTATGCCGAAGCTGTAATCGCACGACGCGTTCATCGCCGGCGATCCTGGGACTGCGACCGGATGGGGTTCGTCATGCCCCCACGGTAGCGTCCGATATGTAAGCGCGAGTTGAAGGGCGCGCGAGGGGCCGGGGTACGGCCACCTCGCGCGCGAACACGGCGGTTACTTCAGCGGCAGCCGAATCGCGGTCTGCCATTGTTCCGGCGGCAGCCGCGAGGCGTCGTTGAGGTATTCCTCATGCACCGGCGCGTCGCCGGCTTCCTCGCCGCTGGCCGGCAGCCAATGGCAGAACAGCCAGTCGTAGGCGCGCGACAATTCGGTGTAAGGGCCGGTGTGCACGACCACCGCGTGGCGGCCGCCGGCGATTTCGATCCAGCGCATGCCTTCGCCGGGCTGGCTGTCGGCGGGCACCATCAAGCAAGCATCGGCGCGCAGTTGTTCGGCCGGGGTGTCGGCGGGGCTGTCGTAGAAAATGCCGAAGCCGCGGGTATGCGGGCCCAGCAGGCCCTTCGGCCCGGCCCAGCCGTACAGGCGCTGGAAGCTGGCGCCGATGCTGGAATATTCGCCGCGGTGCGGCAGCGCGATCGCGCGGACCGGCGCGATGGTGGAAATCTGCGCGGTGTACATGAGGTTCTCCAAAGTAGGGTCGTAATCCGCGCGAGCGAACTCGGGCGGGGCGACACGACGTTTGCGGAACATCGCCGGGGCTTGTCCGTAGGTGGCGCCGAAGGCCCGGGTGAACGCGGCCGTGCTGGCATAACCGGCGTGGGCGGCGATCTGGGCGATGCTGCGCTGGCCTTTGAGCAGTTCGTGGGCGGCGCGATGCAGGCGCAGGCGGCGCTGGGTGCTGGCGATGGTTTCGCCCATCAGGCCGCGGTACATGCGGTGAAAATGAAACGGCGAGAAATGGCCGACTTCGGCCAACTGGCTCAGGGTCAGGGGCTGATCCAGGCGCTCCGACAGGAACGCCACGACTTTCTCGATACGCGCGCTGTACTGGTCGAACGTGCTGCTGCGGGCCAAGGCGATGCTCCGTGGTGGTCGTGCCGGGGCAGTGTGGGCAACCGGTGTTGATCGAGGTTGCGCAATTGCGGCGGCGCGGTTGGCGCGCAGGATACAGCGCGGGTCGCGGACGGGGCAGCGCGCTTGCGTGGCGTGATCGGCTCGGATCGGCGTCGATGCGGCCGCGGCATCCGCATCATCGTCGCGGACACGCGAACGCCCCACATCGCCGAAGCGATGCGGGGCGAACGTTATCGTCGGGGGTGGCCGCCGGGCGAACCCGGCGGCCGGTAGCGCTCAGCTCAGTCGATGGTCACCGCGGTCACCGGCCGGGTCGCGTTGACGGTGATCGTCGACGGGCTGGCCACCGCTTCCACGCGCACGCCGACCAGACCCAGGCCGCCCACCGACACGCTGCCGCCCAGGGTCAGCGCGGCCGGCTGATGCAGCACGGTGACGTTGCGGGTGCCCGCGCCGAGCGCGGTGGCGTGGTTGAGGGTGAGCGCGCCGCCGACCGGCACTTCGATCGGCAGGCCGAGTACGGTCAGGCGCAGGCTGCCGCCGACCGGCACGGTGAAGTCGCGCGGAAGCGGCGAGGGCAGGGTGATGACGTTGCCGCCGGCCACGCGCACATCGGCGATGGTCGAGGTGGCCTGGCATTGCAGCGTGCTGTTGCCCGACAGCGAATCGCAGGCCAACGAGCCGCGCAGGCCCTGCGCGGTGACCAGGTTCTGCACCAGGCTCAGGCCGGCGGCTTCGGAGAAACCGTCCAGCGCGGTCGCGCCGGTGAGGTTGGTGTAATCGGCGCGCTGGTGCACGGTGTCGAGCTTGATCACGTTGACCAGGCCGAGCAGGCCCACGTCGATGCCGAGCGCGCTCTTTTCGTCGCTGCCCGCCGCGGTCCGCTGCGCCTGAGCGGTGCACGGCAGCGGCAGGGTGGTGTTGAGGCCGAGCACGGTGACGGTGACGCTGCCGCTGACGGCGCAGGCCTTGACCGTGGCCGCGGCGACTTCGGAACTTTGCGCGGCGGCGTTGTTGGCGGCGAAGGCCAGGCCCAGGGCGCAAGCGACGGCGCTCAGGCGGACGGAGCGGAGGGTGTGTCGGTTCATGGTGATTACCTGCTCGATTGATGAGTGAAAACATGGGTGGATTGCGGGGAGGCAATCCGTTGCGGCGGTGGCGTGCGCGGATCGTTGTCGCTGATGACGGACATCGCGCAGCCGCCGTCCACGGCGCGCGCCGTTGCGGTTGGGTTCGGATGTCCGCGATGGATCCCGGGAACCTGGAGTCGGCCGTGGCCGCTCCGGCAATTGCAGCCGGCGCGCAAACCTCGCGAGAGCTGGGCTTGGACGCTAAAGAGACGCGTGAATCGTTCGGGTTATGAGCCGCATCCGTTGCGTCGTGGCGTCGATACCGGGAGTGCCGGCGCCGCGTGGGTGGTGCGCGAGCAAGAGTAGAAAACCCGCGCGACGCGAAACCTTGATGCGCCGCGCATTAGCCGCAGGGCTTAGTTCCGATTGCCTGATCTGCGATGGATTCGCCGCTGCGCGTGTGCGTGCGGATCGGTTGCTAGCGCTTGATCGCTTGCAGTTTCGCGCGCGCGGCGGCAGGGATGTGCGCGGCATCGATCCGGCGCCGTGATGGGGTTCGGCGTTTGCCGGCCGATTGCGCGTGGATACGCCGGCGTACTTGGTTTTCGCTGTTTCCAGGCGAGAAGTTTGGTTTTCGCCGCGCGCAAAAATGCGACTGCGAAGAGGATGCGCAGTGAGCGGACGATGAGCGAAAGTGAGCGATCTCGTTCAGCGACGATCGAACGCGCCGCGTTCTTGCGCGCTCAACGCCGGCGTCACCGCGCGGCCTTGTTCGGCCGATTGCACCGCCGCTTCCAGCACCGCCATCAACGCCACCGCCTGCGCCGGCGTCACCGGATTGGCGCCGAGTCCGAGCACCGCGTCGCGCACCGCCATGTAGTAGCGGCGCTGATCGCCGGCCGGTGCGGGCAGGGCGCTGTGGCCGTGTTCGTCGTGCCAGACGAACGCATCGTCGTCCTCGCCCCAGCCCGCGGCGCCCGGAATCACTCCGGCCAGCAACTGCGCTTCCTGTTGGTCGGCGCGCGGCTTGAGCAGACTGCCGCGAGTGCCGTGGACCACGAACCGCGCGCTGCCGCCGGCGGCGAGCATGCCGGCGTGCAGGATCGCCCGGCGCTGGCCGTATTCGAACAGCACATGCGCCCAGTCGGCGACCACCGCGCCGGTGCGCTGCACCGCGATGCTGGCGACGACCCGGTCGGGCACGCCGAACAAACACAGCGCCTGATCGGCCAGATGCGGCCCCAGATCCCACCACACGCCGGTGCCGGGACCGGCCTGCTCGCGCCAGCGTTCGCGCACCTGCGGGCGGAACCGGTCGATGTGCGATTCGAAATGCACCACCTCGCCGAGCCGGCCTTCGTCGATGGCCTGTTTGACCCCGAGGTAATCGCTGTCCCAACGCCGGTTCTGGAACACCGACAGCAACCGCCCGTGGCGCTCGGCCAGCGCGGTCAGTTCGCGCGCCTCGCCGATGTCCAGGGTGAAGGGCTTGTCGACCACCACGTGCTTGCCGGCGGAGAGCGCGGCGCGCGCGAGCGGGGCGTGGCTGTCGTTCGGGGTGGCGATCACCACCAGATCGGCGCGCGGATCGGTAACCGCGGCGAGCGGATCGCCGATCACCTCGACATCGGGACGATCGGCATGGACCTTGGCCGCGTCGCTGGACCCGATCAGCGTCAACGCCAGCCCCGGCGTGGCGGCGATCAGCGGGGCATGGAAGGTCTTGCCGGCGAAGCCGTAACCGACCAGCGCGACGCGGAGCGGGGCAGAGTGCATGCGGCGTACTCGTGGGGAGAGTGGGAACCATGCCGGATCGCAGCGGCCGCGGCCAGTAGCTGCCGTGCCGGTTTTGCCGAATGTGCGCGCGGGCTTTGCGCAGCGGGCATCGGATCGGGTATCAAGACGATGTCCCCTGTCCGGAAACCCCGATGAGCGCAGCCGTCCCGGCCCCCGCCAACTCTCCCGCCCGTGTGCTGTTCGCGAGCCTGATCGGTACCACCATCGAATTTTTCGACTTCTACATTTACGCCACCGCCGCGGTGCTGGTGTTTCCGAAGCTGTTTTTCCCCGCCGCCGACCCGACCACCGCGACCTTGCAATCGCTGGCGACCTTCGCCCTGGCGTTCTTCGCCCGGCCGGTCGGCGCGGCGGTGTTCGGCCATTTCGGCGACCGCATCGGGCGCAAGGCGACCCTGGTCGCGGCGCTGCTGACGATGGGGTTGTCGACCGTCGCCATCGGTTTGTTGCCCACTTACGCCAGCATCGGCATCGTGGCGCCGGCGCTGCTGGCGCTGTGCCGCTTCGGCCAGGGGCTGGGCCTGGGCGGCGAGTGGGGCGGCGCGGTGTTGCTGGCGACCGAGAACGCGCCGCCGGGCAAGCGCGCCTGGTACGGCATGTTTCCGCAGTTGGGCGCGCCGATCGGGTTTTTCCTGTCGACCGGCATCTTCCTGCTGCTGACCGACACGATGGGCGACAAGGCCTTCTTCGCCTGGGGTTGGCGGATTCCGTTCTTGGCCAGCGCGGTGCTGGTGTTCGTCGGTTTGTGGGTGCGCTTGCGGATCAGCGAGACGCCGGCGTTCCAGAAGACCATCGACCAGCACGAGCGGGTCAAGGCGCCGATGCTCTCGGTGTTGCTGCGCCATCCGGGCGCGTTGCTGGCGGGCACGTTCTCGGCGCTGGCGACCTTCGTGCTGTTCTATCTGATGACCGTGTTCGCGCTGAGCTGGGGCACTTCGCGGCTGGGTTATTCGCGCGAACAGTTCCTGCTGCTGCAACTGGGCAGCGTGTTGTTCTTCGCCGCGACGATTCCGCTGTCGGCGTTGTTCGCCGACCGGCGCGGGCGCCGGCTGACGATGATTCTGTCGACCCTGGCGGTGATGGGCTTCGGGGTGTTGTTCGAGACCTTGTTCGCCAGCGGCAGCGCCTGGGGCACCTTGCTGTTCCTGGGCGCGGGCCTGGCGATCATGGGCCTGACTTACGGCCCGCTGGGCACGATCCTGGCCGAGATGTTCCCCACACCGGTGCGTTACACCGGCGCGTCGTTGGCGTTCAATCTGGCCGGCATTCTCGGCGCCTCGCTGGCGCCGTCGATCGCGACCTGGCTGGCGGGCAGTTACGGGCTGGCCTATGTCGGCTACTACCTGGCCGCGGCCGGCGCGCTGACCCTGATCGCGCTGTTGATGGTGCGTGAAGACGACGCCGCCGACTGAGCCGGCGCGTCGCCGCCGCCGGCTTCAGCGGTCTTTCTTGTAGACGTGCTTGGCCGGGCGGATGCCCTTGGGGAACAGCTTGCGCAACCAGCCGCGCGCGGCCGCGTCGGCGCGCAGGGCGATGTCGCGCAGCGGCTGATCGGGACGGCCGCGGAACGAGGTCGGGTGGAAGTATTCGTCGCTAGCGGCGGGGTGGTCGGAAAAATAGTAGTTGGACACGCAGCAGCGCAGTTGATCGCTGAGGCTGGTGGAGACCGAATGCCAGGAGTGCTGGTTGGTGATCATCACCGCCAGACGGTTGAAGCGGCTGACGATGGTGGTCGGCTTGCCATCCGGGCCGTCGGGCCACACTTCCAGATTGCCGCCGTTGGCGTGCTCCCAATCCGGCGAGACGTAATACAGCAGGTTCAACACGCGGTAGCGGTCGCGATCCTTGTCGTGCGAATTGTCCAGATGCGGATTGAGGAAATGGCCGCGGCCCATGACCGAGATGCCGCCCGCGTACAGATGCTCGTCGGGGTACAGCGAACGCAAACCGGTGATCGCGCGCACGCGCTCGACCACGCCCGGCTGCTGGAAGGCGAAGATGATCTCTTCGAGAATCGGCGCGTGCCGGTCCATCTGCGCGGAAATGTACTTGAGCTCGCGCAGGCTCTTGCGCAGCATCATTTGCTCTGGCTGGGGAAACGCTTGGCGGATTTGCGCGGCCAGCTCCGCCGGCAGCAGGTCGTCGACGACGAAATAATGGATCGGTGCGGCGCCCTGCCACTGCTGGGCGGCCTGGTCCAGAGCCTGATCAAGACGCTGCTCGATCAGCGTGCCTATTTCGAAACGATCCATGCGGGGCGAGGGAGTGCTCAGAGGAAGGAAAACGCGGGCCGGGCGGGGCCGGGCCGTTGCCGGCGGTTATCCTACAACGTCTGGCGAGCGCGATTGTTCGTAATTGTCGGCACCGCGCCGCGCGGTCAGCTTGGGTATGGGCTGCTGGTGAGCGCGGCGGATAATGGGCCGGCAGCAGGGCGGCGCAATTTCGGTGGCTGAAAGCAAAGTCGAAATGGGTTGCGGCTTTGGCCGGAATGACGGGGGGCGCGGTTTTGCTTGCGGCCGTCAGCTTTGCTTGGCCTGCATTTCCATCTGGGTCAGGTACAGGCGCAGATCGAATTCGAGCTGATGGTAGTTCGGGCTCATGTGCGCGCACAGTTGGTAAAAGCCCTTGTCGTGATCGCGGTGTTTGATGTGGGCCAGTTCGTGCACCGCGATCATTTCCAGGAACTCGGCCGGCGCGTCGCGGAACAAGCTGGCGATGCGGATCTCGCGCGCGGCCTTGAGCCGGCCGCCGTGCACGCGCGAGATCGCGGTGTGGGTGCCCAGCGCATGTTTGACCACGTGCAGCTTGTTGTCGTAGATCACTTTGTTGAGCGGTTCGGCCTTGCGCATGTAGCGCTCTTTCAGGCCGACCACGTATTCGAACAGCGCCTTGTCGTCGCGCACTTCATGGCCGCCGCTGTAGCGCTCGCGCAGCACCTCGGCCAGCCGTCCGCTGTCGATCAGCGCCCGGACCCGGTCCAGCACGTGCTCGCTGTAACCGCGCAGGTAGCGGAGTTCGTCCATGCGGGCAGGATACGGCAAAGCGGTCCCGGGGCATGAGATCGGGTGCGGCGGCGGGCGCGGAAAAATGCCCGGATCGAACGAAAAAGGCGTGAATACGGGCGAGATCCCGACTTGAGCCGGCACATCCGCCGCCCTATTCTTGCCGGGACACTTTCGCCGCGCGGGCCATCGAACGTGCATTACGATCCGCAAGATACCTCGGAGCTGACCCGAAGCAGTTTCAGCGTCGGCATCGGCAGCCCTGGTTTTCTGGCCGATATGGTCGCGGCCGGAAAAGAGTACGCGAGCGATCTGAGCCGATACCCGTACACGCTGCACGACGCTTTGGCCGCGCACTACATGAGCCTGCGCGGAATGGCGGCGCTGGAGCCGAAGCTGCTGGACGATCTGTTGCGCGGCCACGGCGTGCGCGGACAGATCTTCGCCGCCTGGTTCGCCGCGTTGGCGCCGCATCGGTCCTATCGGCAGCCCTTGCTGGAGGCGCTGGAACCGCCGCACAAGCAACACGCCCTGCATCTGGCGCTGCAGGCGATCGACGAATTGGACGGTGCGGCCGCGACCGAGTCGTCGCTGGCGCTGGCCGAGATTCGCGCATCGTTGTTGGCCTTGCCCCAGCCCGCGGCGCAGTTCAGGCGGGTGCCGACACCGCAGCAGTTGCAGCGCATGGACGTGGAGCGCGAGCGGATCGCGGCGATCTATCGCAGCGACGGCGCCGAAGCCGCGCGCGATAGCATCGAAGGCACGATCTTCGCGTATTACCGTTTGGATCATCGCCAATGGCGGCGGCTGGGTTGTCCCAGTCTTGAGCGCTATCTGGGCGAGATCGCGGCCGACTGAATCGGTCGGCCGCAACCGGAGCCGCGCGAGTCAGAAACTCGACAAACCGCTGGCCTCGCTGAAGCGGTACCAGATCTTGCGCCAGGTCGAATCGTCGGCGTACTTGGGATAGTCGACGCTGATCGCGCGGCCGTCGCCGTTGCTCCAGCTTTGTTCGAAGTAGGCCGCGGCCTGCATCGCCACCGGCGCGTCGGCGCCGGCGACCACGCGGGCGCTGGATTCCAGGTTGTAGTCGTCCAGATTGCGCCGGGTGTAGTTGGCCGAACCGGCGATCAGTTCGATCCGGCCGTCGCGGCCGCTGCGCAGCAGCAGCTTGGCGTGGCATTGCTCGCCGTGGGTATCGCACCAGCGCAGCGGCACGCCGGCCTCATCCAGCTCGGCGCCGACCTGACGATTGGGCACGCCGTTCTTCTTGCGCCCGAACGCGTCTTCGTTGGGGTCCAGCAATACCCGCACGCCGACGCCGCGCTTGTGCGCTGCGATCACCGCATCGACCAAACGGCGGTGCGAGAAATAGAACACCGCGATGTCCAGGCGATCGCCGCTGCGTGCGCCTTCCACCGCTGCGAGTAGGCCGTCGCGGATCTTGGCTTCGGTCAGCACCTGCACCCGCGGCGCCCAGGTGGTGTCGACGATGCTTTCGCGCGGCGCCGCGGTCGGCAGGCCGCGCGGCCAGGCGCCGCCGGACATCGCCACCACCGCGCGTTCGCTGGCCAGCAGGTCCAGCGCGGCCGCGCCGCTGAAGCGCAGCGCGACGTTGCCGTGCAGGCTGCTGGCGTCGTGCGGATTGGCGCTGGCGACCAGCGCGGTCCAGTCGCCGCCTTCGTCCACCACCAGGGTCTTGCGGTGGTTGGCGTTGAGATTGAGCAGGGACAGCCAACTGCGCAGGGTCACTTCGCCGGGGCCGAGCGGATTGGGCAGCCAGCCGCTGCGGTCGTCGTTGCCCAGCCAACTGCAGCACAGATGCCACAGGCCCGACCAGGTCGGGTTGGGCGTGCGCAGTCGGCGCAGATCGGTGACGACCACTTCCACCCCGGCCGCGCGCAAGGCCTGCAAACGCGGCGAGGGCAGGCCGCCGTAGACGGTGTTGATCGGGTCGGTGATCAGCACCGCTTGCAGCGTGGGCACTTCGCGCTTGCGTGCGATCAAGGCGTCGGCGAGTTCCTGGCTGAGCTTGCGGTAGTGGGCGCCGTTGGTTTGGCTGCCGAAATCGTTGAACAGGAATTGGTCGGCGACGACCACGCGTTGGGCCTGGCCGATCAGGCGCAGGGTTTCGTCGAAGACGTGCTGATCGCTGTGGCGGGCCTGGCGCGAGTCGGTCCAGGTGATGTCGGTGAGCAGGGCGACGTTGCCGGCGGTGCGCAGCGGGCCGGCCTGGCTGACGCCGGGCGGCAGGGATTTGTGCACTTGGTAGGCGCCCATGGCGATCCAGGCCAGGGCCAGCGCGGCGGTGGCGAGTTTGAGCCGGCGCCAGCGGCGCGGCGGGGTGGGGCGGTCGGTGTCGGCGGGCATTGGGGCGGTGGGTGCGGGGGAGCTTATGGTGCCATGGCTGTTTGCGGCGGGCCCTCACCCCAACCCCTCTCCCGCAGGCGGGAGAGGGGCTAAATGCCGCGAAATCGCCGCGAACCGAGCCCCTCTCCCGCTTGCGGGGGAGGGGTTGGGGTGAGGGCAAGCCAGCCCGATACACAAATCGGTCATACCCCAGGCCTAGGCTGGCAGGATGAACATCCTGATGCTGTCGGACGTGTACTTCCCGCGGGTCAACGGCGTATCGACCTCCATTCGAACCTTCGCCCAGTCGCTGGCGCGCATGGGCCACAACGTCACCCTGGTGGCGCCGGACTACGGGCCCGGCAGCGGCCAGGAGCTGCACGACAGCAGCGAATTCGAAATCGTCCGCCTGGATTCGCGGGTGATCTTCTTCGACCCCGAAGACCGCCTGATCCGCGCCCCCGAATTGCGCCGGATCCTGCCGCAGCTCACGCAGCGGCACTGGGACGTGATCCACATCCACACCCCATTCCGCGCGCACCGGCTGGGCGTGCGTCTGGCCGAGGCGACCGGGCGGCCGACGGTGGAGACGTATCACACCTATTTCGAGGAATACATCGGCCACTACCTGCCGTGGGCGCCGGTGGCGGTGCTGCGCTGGGTCGCGCGGCGGTTGTCGCGGTTCCTGTGCCACGGCGTCGATCACCTGATCGTGCCGACCGCGCAAATGGTCGAGGTGCTCAACCGTTACGGCATCGTCACCCCTTCGACCGTGCTGCCGACCGGTATCGATCTGGACGAATTCGCCCACGGCGACGGCGCGCGTTTCCGCGCCGAACACGGCATCGGCGCGACCCAACCGACCCTGGTCACGGTGAGCCGGTTGGCGGTGGAAAAGAACATCGCGTTTCTGCTGCTGGTGGCCAAACGCCTGATCGCGGATTTCCCCGACTTGATGTTCGTCATCGCCGGCGAAGGCCCCGACGCCGAACGGCTCAAGCGTCTGTCCAAGGAACACGGCCTGGAACGCAACGTGCGTTTCTTCGGCAACCTGGACCGGCGCACGACGCTGTTGGACGCCTACCGCGCCGGCGACGCGTTCGTATTCGCTTCGCCGACCGAAACCCAGGGCCTGGTGTTGATCGAAGCGATGGCGCTGGGCGTGCCGATCGTGTCGACCGCGGTGATGGGCACCGCGACGGTGCTGCGCGATGCGCGCAGCGCGGTGATCAGCGAAGAAGACGTCGACGCCTTCGCCGGCCACGTCGCCGGGGTGCTGCGTTCGCCGCAACTGCGCGCGCAGTTGTCCGCGGCCGGCCCGATCGATGCGCGCGCCTGGAGCACCCAGGGGCTGATGGAGCAGGTGGTCGTGTTGTATCAGCGTCTGGCGCAGGCGCCGCCCAAGCGCGCGGGCGCTTCGCAGCGGGCACCGCAGGCGGCGGGTTGAGCGCGCGCGCTCAGCGCGCCAGCCGCACCCGCGGCGCCAACGACAGTCCGAGCACGGCCAGGGCGAAGGCGATGGCGAAGCCGCACAGGTAGGCCAGGGTGTGCGAGCGGGTCAGCAACGCGGCGAACACGGATCCGCCGACGGCCAGCGCGGTGGCGGTGTAGATCGCATCGCCCAGATGCAACGCCGAAGAGTTGACGCCTTGCCGTCCCGGCGGCGACAGCTCCAGCATCAGCACCGACAAGGTCGGGGAGATCATGCCCATGCCCAGGCCGGCGGCGATCCAACCCGCGATCCCGACCGCCAGCGGCGTGTGCGGCTGCACCAACGTCGCGACCATGCCGATGCCCAGCGCCACCATCGCCATGCCCGCTTGCAGAAAGCGTTGCGGTGCGCGCGTCTCGGCGACCCGGCCGCGCAGCCACGAGCCGCTGGACCAACCCACCGCGCCCAAGGTCAGCACCAGGCCGGCCCAGGTCGCCGACAGGCCGCGTTCCTGCGACAACAGCAGCGGGATATAGGCCTCGGTCATGAAGAACGCGCCGGCGCCGATGCCGCGCAACGACACCACCGTCGGCAAGCCGCGCGCGGCGCGCAACGCGCCTGCGGGCAGCAGCCGCGAGGCGGCCAGCGCCAGCGCCAGCGTCGCCGGCAGCAGCCACAGCGCCGCGTTCCAGCCGCGTTGCTGGCCGCCGTAATGCAGCGCCAACAAGCTGGCGGTGGTCAGCAGCGCCCACAGCAAGCGGGTCGATTGCGCGCCGTGCGCCGGTTCGCTGGAACCCGCCGCCACTGGCCCGAGGCCGCGCAAGGCCGGCAGCACCCACAGCGACGCCACCGCCGCGGCGATGGGCACCGACAGGAACACCCAGCGCCAGCCGGCGTGTTCGACGATCGCGCCGCTGATCGCCGGCCCGACGATCGCCGGCACCACCCAGGCCGCGGCGAACGCGGCGAAGATCTTGACCCGCAAGCGCGGCGGATACACCCGCCCGACCACCACGTACAACGCCACCGAAATCAATCCGCCGCCGAAGCCCTGGACGATGCGGCCGGCGATCAGCAGCCACATCGACGGCGCCAACCCGGCCACGATCAAGCCCAGCGCGAACCAGGCGATGCCGTGCCGCAACGGCGCGCTCGGCCCGCGCTTGTCGGCCCAGGGGCCGGCGGCGACCATGCCGACCACGCTGGCCGCCAGGGTGCCGGCGAAGGCCAGCGCGTACAGCGGCAGGCCGTTCAAGGCGCGGGCGACGGTCGGCATGGCGGTGGTGATGGCCAGCGCTTCGAACGCGACCAGGGCCACCAGTGCGACCGCGCCCAGGGTCAGGCCGCGAAAGCGCGGCGCGAACAGGCCCGCGTCGTGGTCGGCCGCATCCGCAACGCCCGCCGCATCCGCCGACACAGGCGCTCCAGCGCCGTCCGATCCGCTCCGCAGCGCCAGCGTGCCTTCATCGGCGGGCGGAGCTGGAGCGCCTGTGTCGACCGACGCGGGCGATTCGACCCCAACGTTTTCGTCGCCATCGCCGCGCAAGGCCAAGCGCTCTTGGTCGGAAGATTCCTGCGCGTTCATGCGCTCAACCTCAGCGACGGCACCGCTTCGTAGACCATCAACACCACCTTGCCGCGCGCCGGTCCGCGTTCGACCGCGCGATGCGCTTCGGCGGCGCGGGTCAGCGGAAACATCTCGCGCACGTGCACCAGCAGACCGTGGGTTTCGTGCAGGCTCGCCAGTTCGGCCAGCCGCTCGCGGCTGCGCTGGTCGTGCGTCACCCGCAAACCCAGGCGGCGGTTGTGCGCGCTGTCGCGCAGTGTGGCGACGCGCGTGGGATCGGCGCTCAGGCCGATCCACGCAGCGAAGTCGTCGTCGCCGAGCGCATCGAACACCGCGTGCGCGCCCTGCGGCGCCAGTTCGCGCGCGCGGGCGCGGCCTTCGGCGCGGTCGAGCACCGGCAAGGCGCCGAGCGAGCGCAGGTAATCGTGATCGGCCGCGGCGGCGCTGCCGATCACCCGCACATCCCAGGCGCGCGCCAGTTGCACCGCGACCGCGCCGATGGCGCTGGCGGCGCCGTGGATCAGCAAGGTCTCGCCGGCGCTGACCCGCAGTTGGCGCAAGGCGGCGTGCGCGGTCTGGCCGGTGGAGGGCAGGGCGCCGGCCACGGCCCAGGACATGGTCGGCGGTTTGCGCACCACTTGCTGCGCCGGCACGGTCAGCGCTTCGGCGTAGCTCATCGCCGCGGCCCAGCCCATCACTTCATCGCCCAGCGTCCATTCCTCCACGCCTTCGCCGATCTGATCGACGACACCGGCGAATTCGTTGCCGATCCGGCGCGGGAACGGAGCCGAGCCGCTCGCCGCGGCGGCGCGGGCGAACTCGTGATCGATCTCGTGTTCGATTTCAGGCTCGCCCAAGCCGCGCCGCAGCGCGATGTCGCTGGGGCGCACGCCGGCCGCGCGCACCCGCACCCGGATCTCGCCCGGGCCGGCCTGCGGCATCGGCAGTTCTATCGCGCGCAGCACTTCCGGCGCGCCGTAGCGGTCGAAGATCACCGCCTTGACCTGGGTGTGGCTGGCGATCGCACTGGTCGCGCGAGGGTCGGCTTGGAAAGAGGCCATGACTTGACGCCGCAAGAGGATGGCGAGCAGGATAGAACCTCAATGTAACTTGAGGTCAAGCGCCTATGTGTCGCACCCTGTGCGGGTCGCCAACGCCGCCGTCCATCGCCATCGCGTCGGCCGCGGCGGGGCGGGCGCGCCGATGAGCATGGCGATGGAACTCACCGTCGGCCAGGTCGCCGAGCGTTCCGGCGTGGCGGTCTCGGCGCTGCATTTCTACGAGTCCAAGGGGCTGATCCACAGCCTGCGCACGGCCGGCAACCAGCGCCGTTACAGCCGCGACACCTTGCGCCGGATCGCGATCATCCGGGTGGCCCAGCGCGTGGGCATGCCGTTGGCGACGATCCGCGAAGCGCTGGACACGCTGCCCGACTCAAAGGTGCCTTCGCGCAGCGATTGGGCGCGGCTGTCGGCGGCGTGGAAGGACGAACTGGAACAGCGCATCGCCCACCTGAGCCTGATGCGCGACACCCTGGACCAGTGCATCGGCTGCGGCTGCCTGTCGCTGGACCGCTGCCGGCTGGCCAATCCCGACGACACCTGGGGCGATCAGGGCAGCGGCGCGCAACGCTGGGCGGCGGCCTTGCAGCAGAGCAAGCCGCGCCGCGGCGGCAAGAAGGCGTAACCGCGGTTCGGGCGAGGCGTGTTGCCGATTCGAATCCGTTCGCGCCCGCGACGGCGCCGCGTCGTACCATGTGCGTTCCCCTCCGCACGACGATGACGCCACGCCATGACCCTTTCGATGTACTCCGCCAGCGTTCCGGTGATCAAGCAGATGCTCGGCAGCCTGTCCGAGATTCTGGCCCGGACCGAAGCCCACGCCGCCGAGCGCAAGATCGATGCGGACGCCTACCTGCAGGCGCGGCTGTTTCCCGACATGTTCCCGCTGCTGCGCCAGGTCCAGATCGCCTGCGATTTCGCCAAGGGCGTCAGCGCGCGTCTGGCCGATGTCGATGTGCCGGTCTACGACGACAGCGAGCGCAGCTTCGCCGAATTGCAGGCGCTGATCGCCAAGACCCTGGCGTTCGTCGACGGCCTGGAGCCGGCGCTGTTCGAAGGCGCGCAAGACCGCGAAATCGTGCTGCGCCCGGGCACGCCGAAAGAGCGCCGGTTCGCCGGCGGCGACTATCTGATCCATTACGGCCTGCCGCAGTTCTTCTTCCACGTCACCACCACCTACGCGATCTTGCGCGGCAACGGCGTGGAGATCGGCAAGCGCGATTTCATGGGCAAGTACTGAGCGCCCGGCGCGAGCCGACGCCGGCAAAAAACGCCGGCAAAAACCGCTTCGAAACAGCCCGCTTCGGCGGGCTTTTTCGTGGCCGCAATTCAAGCGAAAAAAAGCCGCGCCGAATCGATTTTTTTCGACTGCGATCGCGCCCGGTCTCGGCCTCTGCGACGCCTTGCTGCGATCATGATTTCCCGTTGAGGACAGCAGGTCGCAACGGGTTCGGACAGCGACAGGAACGCGATCGCGGGCGCCTGGGCAATCACTGCCGCGCATCGATCGGCGCAAGGATGCGCAGTCCGGATTTCCCCCTGCGTTGCAACCCAGAAGGAGTTGGCATGCCGTACAAAAGTATCCAGGGGCCCCTCGTGCTGAGCCTGGCGCTGGTAGCGCTCGGCGCCGGCGCGTTCGGCGCCCCGCAATCAGACGATGTTGCCTCCGCCGCGGCGCGCTCGCTGCGACCGCACAGCACCCAATCCACCCAGGACGCCGACCGGGCGCGTTTCCAGCAAGCGGTCGCGGCGCGCGCCGACGGCGCTGAGGCGGCGCGCGAATCGGCGCAGGCCTCGGCCCAGCGCGAGATCCAGCGGCTGCGTCGTTACGAACCCTTGGCCGCGGCCGATCTGGTCACCCACAGCGTCGACGGCGCCGATTCGACCATCGCCCTGCGCGGTTCGATCGGCAACGGCCAAACGCTGAGCTACAGCCTGGCGCAGGCGCCGCGCCATGGCCGGGTCAGCATCGAGAACGGCCGCGCGACCTATCGCCCGGATCCGGATTTCGCCGGCGTGGACACCTACACCTATCGCGTGCAAGCCGGCCTGGAAAGCGTCGAGGCGGTGGTGGCGGTGACCTCGATCCGCGCACGCAGCCTGCCGGCGACGGCGGCCGCGGCCTTGTAATCGGGCCGCTGGTTACAAGCGCCGCTGCGTTGCGCGCAGCGGCGCCAAGGCTACCCCTCGGAAAGGGGTAGGGGACGGCTCCCGCGCTGGGCGCGCGAGCCGATACGCAGCACCTCGGGCCGGTCCGCGCGTCGCGCGGCCGTTCCGCCGGCCCTTCTCGTCGTGGTGACGGGTTCGGGCGGATCCCTCGCATCGCCGCCTAGCGCTGGCGTCCGCGGCGGATCGGGACGGGGGCTGCGCGATCCCCGGTGTCGGCCGGTCGCGGCGTTCGCAGGTCTTCCGCCTGCGCCGCCGCGGCCGGCACGGACCGAACCATTTGGACGTCTTTCATTTCCGTCAGTGATGAAAGGCTTTGCGGGCAGGGACGCCCGCCGTCGGGGCTCCGGCCGCCGTTGCCGCACTGGGCAGTCGGCGCGGCGGTCGGAGCCGGGCGATGCGGCCGCCGCGGCGCTCGCGTGGGCGGCATCGGCGCGCATCCAGGCGCCGGCCGGCCTCGCGCCCGCGCCGATTCGCCCAATGCATCGCAAATCCGCGCTCGGGGCTTGCATCTTGCGCGCCTGGGTACGACGATGCGGCCTCGGCTTGGGGAGGCCCTGAACGATGGAATTGCTGACGCTGGAACACTTCGCCGGACACGTGAACGAGACCTACTCGGCGCAGCTCAACGACAGCGAGGTGCCGTTCGTTCTGGTCGAGGCGCGCGCGCTGAGCACCCGTCCGCAGCAGGCCGAACGCATGCCGTTCTCGCTGCTGTTCCGCAACGGTTCTTCGTTTCTGTTCCCGCAGCAGATTTACATGATGCGCCACGACTCGATCGGCGAAGTCGGCATTTTCCTGGTCCCGGTCGCGCGCGAACGCGAGGGATTCCTGTACCAGGCGATCTTCAACTGAGTCTCGGCGCCGGGCTCGGCCCGGCGCGATAGCCTGTGCGTGCGGGCCGCGCTTGAGCCGGGCCCGCCGCTGGGTTCAAGCCAGTTCTCTGGTGCCGGTCTCGCGGGCATCGGGCTCGCGCAGATCCGATTCCCAACGCATCAGCGCGTGGGTAGGCAGCGCTTCCACCGCCACGAATCCCAGCCGCTCGTACAAACGCCGCGCGGCGTGATTGCCGTGTTCCACGTGCAGACGCATGCCGCGTCCGCGCGCGCGCGCTTCGTCCTGGGCCCAGACGATCAGCGCGCTGCCGATGCCGGCGCCGCGGACGCTTTCGTCCAGCATGATGTCGACCAACAGATGCTCCGGCGCGGTGCGTTGCAGGTACAGCCTGCCCACCGCCGCGCGTTCGCGTTCGATCACCAGAAAATCGGCGCGCTCGTAGTAACGCATGTAGTGCAGGTGCTGCATCTCGAACTGCTGGTCGAGAAACGCCAGCAGCGCTTGCTCGGGCCAACCCATCGGCGCGAATTCCGGCGTGCGTTGGCGCCGGTACAGACCGCGCAGCCAATCGATGTCTTCAGTCAGCGCCGCGCGCAGGCCGATCCCGCGTCCGCTCAGGGACGCGGGAAGCTCGAAGCGGCCGCCGGGCGCGTTGGCGAACGCGAGCGACGGCGTGGAGGGCTTCAAGGCGTGCACGGTGTTAAGAAAACGCCGGGAACACGCCCTGCAACGCGATGCAGAAATTCACCGCGAGGTAGGGCTGACGGTTCTCGTGCGGCTGGCCGCCGCCGGTCGGCTGAACCAGGGTCGGCGAGAACTGCGCGTTGGCCGCGGTGCCGGGGACGAAGGCGTTGGCGTTGGGCGAGCCGAGCGAATTGCCGGCGCTGGGCACGTCGGCTTTCTTGGACGCGACGTTCTGGTTGTACACGTTCACCGGGTGGGTATGGATGGGCATCTGCTGCGAGGTCAGGGTGATCGAATTGGAGCCGAAGGTCTGGCCCACATTGCGCGGGGTGAGGCCCGCGCCCTGGCCGGCGCTGGTGGCGGCGCGGTTGACGAAGTTGGGCAATTGGAAGGTGGTTTTGCCGTCGCCGCCGTATTGGGTGCCCAGCAGCGAGAACAGTGCGGTGTTCTGCTGGATCGGGACGATCTGGCCGGCGCAGAAGGCCCAGCCGCGCGGAGCGAAGTTGAAGCCGAATTGCTGGATCTGGGCGATATAGGGTTCGGTCATGACGTTGTCCTCTTTGAATCTGCCACTGCGCCCGCGCAGGGCGGCGCCGCGGTTGGGGCGATGGGGATCAACCTTGCGACGGGAAGATCCCGTACTCGGCGATGAAGTACTTGGCCGTCAGCGTCGGCATGAGGTTGTCGTGCGGCTGACTGCCGCCGGCCGTGGTCAAGCTGGTCGGATTCATCGCCAACGCACTGGAACCGCTGGTGTCGGTGACGTACATCGCGTCGCCGTTGAGCGCGCCCAGCTCCACGCCGGTGCCGATCTGGGTGGCGCTGGCCAATTGGGTGGTCGCCAGCAAGGTGTGGTTGTGCGCCGGCATTTGCTGGGTGATCAGGGTGACCGATTCGGTGCCCGACATCTGGCCGATGACATAGTTGCTCAGCCCGGGGCCGGTGCCTTGGTGGATCGGCACGCGGCCGCTCAGATTGGGTACGCCGAAGGTGGATTGGCCGTCGCCGCCGTAAGTGGTGCCGAGCAGGGCGAACAAGACGTCGTATTGGGCGATGGACAGCAACTGTCCCTCGCAGGGAATCCAGCCAACGGGGGTGCGGCCGAAACCGAACAGTCGGATCTCGCCGACAAAGGGCTCGCTCATGATTAGGTACTCCGAAACCTTGAATGCTTAGAGGTGCGGCCGCCTCGCGGCCGATGGGCAACGATCCGCGGCTCAGTCGCGCGACGGATAGATGCCGACGGTGGCGATGCAGAAATTGATCGTGAGGTAGGGCTGCAGGTTCGGATGCGGTTGGGTGCTGCCGCTGGGGCCGAGGGTGTCCATGGCCAAGGGCACCTGGGCCTGGCCGATGTTGGCGTAGATCGGCGACGGGGTGGTTCCGTAGAAATTGTTGGTCGGATTGCGGCCGGTGGTGGCGATGTTGACGCCGCACAGGTTGTGGTTGTGCGAGGGCAGTTGGGTCGTCAGCAGGGTGACGTTCTCCACGCCGCCGGTCTGGCCTATTTGATACGGCGCTGGACTCCAGCCCGGATCGGTCGAGCTGCCGGCGCCGACCGGCGTGCGGCTGCGCAGGTCCGGCAGCGCGAAGTTGGTGACCCCGTTGCCGCCGTATTGAGTGCCCAGCAACGAGAACAAGGCCTGGTTCTGCGCGACCGGCAGGAGCTGCCCGTTGCAAAGGGCAAAGCCCTTGGGCGCGAAATTGAACCCGACAGTGATGATCTGTCCCAGGAATACTTCTGTCATCTCTTCCCCCAGAGGATGTTTCCGGGCGCCGTGCGCGCTGCCGGATGAAATACCGTGCCTCCGCCGCACGCCCCGCCCGCGCACGGCGGAAACGGGCCGGTCCGACCGGGCCAGGCATGGCGCGTTAGCGCCATGACCTTGCTTAACGCAGAGCGGGCCGGAATGCGGCCGGTTTCGCCGCCGAACTGCGTAATAGGTCATGAAAAGGGGCACGCCAGGGGCACTAGGCGTGCGGACTAAAACCAGTTCGATCATGGGTTTACGGGCGCTTTCGGGGAGGACACCCGCTCGCGCGCCGTCAGGGGATGACCAACATGCAACAGCAGTCAGCGCGTCGCGCGGGCGATTCTTTCGTCTCGCGCCTGCATACCGTGCTCCGTTCGGGCTTGTTCGCGTTGTGCGGCCTGGCCGCGCTGTGGGCCAGCACCGCAACGGCCGCGCCTTCGGTGCATTGCCCGGTCATCAACATCTCGGTGGCCAACGGCGGCACCGTCGTCCGCGACGTCAGCACCTGCGACGGGCCGGCGAACTTCGGCATCGGCGTGGTCAACTTCAATACCGCGCACGGCAACGTCAGCACCAACAACGTCAATCAGAATCTGAGCGAGCTGACCTATATCCACAACGGCGACAGCGCGCTCAGCGATACCTTCACCTTCCCCGACGGCGACAGCGGCGATGTCACGGTCAACGTGACCATCGCGCCGGCGTCCAGCCCGCTCACGATCAATCCGGCGACCATTACGCCGCTGCTCGGCGTGCCTTACAGCCAGAGCATGAGCGCGACCGGTGGCGTTGGCACCTACACCTACGCGCGCACCGCGGGCACGCTGCCGGCGGGCCTGAGCTTCAGCAACGGCACCTTCAGCGGTACGGTGAGCCAGCGCGGCACGTTCCCGGTCGCGATCACCGTTACCGATCAGACCACGCCGACGCCGCTGACCACGGTCAAGTCGTATTCGATCGCGATCCCGAACAGCCAGCCGGTGATCGGCCCCGCGGTCCTGCCGCAGATGACCCGCACCGCGGCGTATTCGGCGACGCTGACCAGCACCGGCGGTTTCGCGCCTTACACCTATTCGGTGATCGCAGGCGCGTTGCCGCCTGGACTGGCGTTGGTGGGTGGCGTGATCAGCGGCACCCCGACCACGGCCGGCAACTACAGCTTCACCGTCCGCTCCGACGACAACAGCACCATCGGTCCGGGCGTGCCGGCGAAGGCGTTCGGCACGTTGGCCTATAACGTCACCGTCGCGGTCGAACCGACCATCGTGGTCAATCCGACCACCGCGGCCACGCCGGTGATCGGCGTCGCCTACAGCCAGGCCTTCACCGGCAGCGGCGGTACCGCGCCGTACGTCTATGCGCTCTCCGCGGGCGCCTTCCCCGGCGGGCTGACCCTCAACGCCACGACCGGCGTGCTCAGCGGCACGCCCAGTGCGGCCGGTACCTTCAATTTCACCGTGCGCGCGACCGATGCGAACGGATTCGCCGGCACCCGCGCCTACACCGTGGTGGTGGCGCCGCCGACGATCGTGGTCGCGCCGACGACGCTGCCTAACGGCAACGTCGCCGTTCCCTACGTCCCGAGCGTGTCCGCATCCGGCGGCCTGGGGCCGTACACCTTCGCGATCACCGCAGGCTCCGCGCCGATCAACGTGACCTTGAACAGCGACGGCACATTCACCGGCACGCCGACCGGGGGCGGTACCTATAACTTCACCGTCACCGCGACCGGCGCCAGCACCGGCACCGGCGCGCCGCATACCGGCTCGCGTGCTTACAGCGTCCTGATCTCCCCGCCGACGGTGTCGCTGCCGGCGACCCCGCTGGCCAACGCCACTCAGGGCATCGCCTACAACGCCACGCTCAATGGCGCCAGCGGCGGCACCTCGCCTTACACCTATGCGGTGACCGCCGGCGCGCTGCCGCCGGGCATCACCCTCAACGCCAGCAGCGGCGCATTGAGCGGCACGCCGTCCGCATCGGGCACGTTCAATTTCGCCGTCACCGCAACCGACTCCAGCGGCGGCAACGGGCCGGGCAGCGGACCGTACAATTCGGGACAGACCGGCTACGTCCTGCAGGTGATCAACATCCCGCCGGTGGCCAATGCGGTGTCGGCGTCGGTCGCCTACAACAGCGGCGCCAATCCGGTTACGCTCAACATCACCGGCGGCGTTGCGACCTCGGTCGCGATCGGCACCGCGCCCGCGCACGGCACCGCGATCGCTTCGGGTTTGAACGTCACCTATCAGCCCACCCCCGGTTACGCCGGCCCCGACGTCTTCACCTACACCGCGACCAACAGCGCCGGCACCTCGGCGCCGGCGACGGTCACCGTCACGGTCGGCAATCCGACCATCACCGTGACCGCATCGGGTCCGTTGACCGCGCAGGTCGGCGTGGCTTACACCCAGACCTTCACCTGGAACGGCGGCACGCAGCCGTTCACCGAGTTCGCGGTGCTCAATTTGCCCAACGGTCTTTCGATGACCGGCAGCACCGCCAACAGCGTGACCGTTTCGGGCACGCCGACCGCGGCCGGTTCGTTCACGCTGACCGCCTCGGCCAAGGATTCGAGCACCGGCAACGGGCCGTTCACCACCTCGCAAATCTTCAACCTGAGCGTGTCCGCGCCGACGTTGAACATGACGCCGCCGGCGAGCTCGCTGACGGGGACCTACGGCGTGGCCTTCAGCCAGACCTTCGCCGCCAGCGGCGGCACGCCCAATTACACCTACACCGTCTTGCCCGGGCCCACCAGCTTGCCGGCCGGCTTGACCTTGGATGCCACCACCGGCGTGCTGTCCGGTACGCCGACCCAGCCGAGTCTGCGCACGTTCTCGATCCGGGCGACCGACAGTTCCACCGGCGCCGGCGCTCCGTTCTCGCGCACGCAGAACTACGTGATGCAGATCAACCCGGCGAGCATCAGCGTCGATCCGCCGAGCTTGCCCACCGCGCAGGTCGGCGCGAGTTACAGCGCATCGGTCAGCGCCAGCGGCGGCATCGGGCCGTATACATTCGCCATTCCGGCCGGCAGCGAACCGCCGGGCCTGAGCATGGCGCTCGACGGCACCTTGAGCGGAACGCCCACCGCCGGCGGCAGCTTCAATTTCATGGTGATCGCCACCGACGCGAACGGACAGACCGGCAACCGCGCCTACATCTTCAGCGTGGCCGCGCCGACCATCGCGATCGCGCCGACCAGCCTGCCCAATGGCGGCATCGCTCAGGCCTACAGCCAGACCTTGACCGCATCCGGCGGCACCGCGGGTTCGGGCTATCAGTTCTCGGTTCCGCCAGGCGATCTGCCGACCGGACTGACGCTGGCGCCCAACGGCGTGCTCAGCGGTACGCCGAGCGCGGGCGGTACCTTCAACTTCACCGTCACCGCGACCGACAACAGCACCGGCACCGGGCCGTATTCGGGCACGCGCAACTACAGCGTGACCATTGTTCCGTCGACGATTCTGCTGCCGACGACGACGCTGCCCAATGCGACCCGCAATTCGCCTTACATCGGCGCCATCGGCCCGGCCACCGGCGGCACCTCGCCGTATTCGTACACGCCGTCGGGCACCTTGCCGCTGGGCTTGACGTTCAGCGGTTCCGGCCAGATCAGCGGCACGCCGACCCAGCCGGGCACCTACACCTTCAGCGCGACCGCGACCGACAGCAGCACCGGCACCGGCCCGTACACGTCGGCGCCGCAGAGCTACACGCTGGTGGTCGAGGACATCGTGCCGGTCGCCAATCCGGTGCTGCCGCGGCCGACGGTCGCTTACGGCGGCGGGCCGATTTCGATCGCGACCGGGCCGTACATCACCGGCGGCACCGCCGCGTCGATCGCCATCGCCACGCCGCCGGCGCACGGCACCGCAAGCGTCAGCGGTCTGAGCATCAGCTATCAGCCCGACGCCGGTTACGCGGGCGACGATCCGTTCACCTACACCGCGACCAACAGCGTCGGCACCTCGGCTCCGGCACAGATCAATGTGCAGGTGCTCAACCCGACCATCAGCATCGCCGCCTCCGGCCCGATGACCGGGCAGGTCGGCGCGGCCTACACCCAGACCCTGACCTGGTCCGGCGGCATGGCGCCGTACGACAACTTCAGCGTCGTCGGTCTGCCCGACGGCGTGACCGTCGCCGGCAACACCAACGACAGCGTCACCTTCAGCGGTACGCCGACCCAGGCGGGCAGCTTCAACATCACCGCCAGCGCGCGCGACAGCAGCACCGGCAACGGCCCGTTCACCGCCGGCCAGGCGTTCGTGCTGACCATCGGCGCGCCGACCCTGTCGATGACCCCGGCCCCCGGCAACCTGCCGATGAACTACGGCGTCGCCACCACCATCAACTTCGCCGCAGCGGGCGGTACTCCGGGCTATACCTTCAGCCTCGTCGCCGGCTCGTTGCCGGTCGGCGTGACCATGACGTCGGCCGGCGTGCTCAGCGGTACGCCGACGGTGCCGGGTAATTACAACCTCACCGTGCGCGCCGTCGATTCGAGCACCGGCCTTGGCGCTCCGTTCCAGATCGATCAGAGCTACACCATCGTGGTCGCCACGCCGACCATCGCGATCGATCCGCCGAGCTTGCCCAACGGCACCGCCGCGGTGAGCTACACCGAGCAATTCAGCGCCAACGGCGGCGTCGCGCCGTACACGTTCTCGATCAGCGCCGGCGCCTTGCCGGTCGGCATGAGCATGAACTCGACCGGTGCGTTGAGCGGCATCCCGCGCAGCGACGGCAACTTCAGCGTGACCATCACGGCGACCGACAGCAACGGCCAGACCGCTTCGAAGGTCTACACCTTCACCATCGCCCCGGCGACGGTGGTGATCGCCCCGGCGACGCTGCCGGGCGGCGTGGTCGGCACCGCGTACAGCCAGAGCTTGAGCAGCAGCGGCGGCATCGCGCCGTACACGTACGCGATCGCCTCGGGCAATCTGCCGAACGGCTTCAGCTTCAACTCGGCCGGCACGATCAGCGGCACGCCGACCACCGCCGGCAGCTACACCGCCAACATCCGCTCCACCGACGACGCCGGTTACAACACCACCCAGGCGTACACCATCGTCATCGCCGACGCGGTCCCGGTGGCGGTGGACGACAGCGCCAGCACCCTGGCCAACCAAGCGGTCACGGTGAACGTCACCGCCAACGACACCGGCATCATCACCGCGGTCGCGGTGGATGCGGCGCCGAGCCACGGTACGGCCACCGTCAGCGGTCTCAACGTGGTCTACACGCCGGCCAACAACTACTTCGGCAGCGACAGCTTCACCTACATCGCGACCGGTCCGGGCGGCAGCTCGGCGCCGGCCACGGTCAGCATCACCATCAACGCCTTGCCGGTGCCGGTGGGCCAGCCGCAGAACGTGACCACGCTGTCGACCCAGGCCGTCACCATCGACGCGGCCAACGGCGCCAGCGGCAGTCCGTTCACCGGCGTGACCTTGCTGGCGCCGCCGAGCTCGGGCACGGCGGTGGTGCAGGGCACCCAGATCGTCTACACCCCGGCGGCCGACGCCAGCGGTCCGGTCGCGTTGAGCTACACCCTCAACAACGCCTTCGGTCCGTCCGCGCCGATCACCTCGACCATCACCGTCAACCCGGTGCCGGTGGCCGCGCCGCAGCGCGTGCGCACCATCGCCGGCGCGACGGTCACGGTCGACCTGACCCTGGGCGCGCGCGGCGGTCCGTTCACCAACGCGACCCTGGTCTCGGTGACTCCGGCCACGGCCGGCGAAGCCTCGATCAGCGGTTCGGCCGGCGTCTACCGACTGCGTTACAGCCCGCCGATCGGCTACTCCGGCACCACGGTGGCGACCTTCACCTTGAGCAACGCCTACGCCACCTCGGCCAACGCGACCATCGAGATCGACGTCGCCCCGCGCAGCGATCCGTCCAAGGATCCGGAAGTGCTGGGCATCCTCAACGCCCAGACCGAAGCCGCGCGCCGTTTCGCCAACTCGCAGATCGGCAACTTCCAGCAACGCATGGAAGGTCTGCACGACGGCGGCACCTCGGGCACGCGCTTCGACAACGGCCTGAGCTTCTCGATCGACCCGCGTTGCCGCGACGAAGCGCGGCGCACGCCGGGCAGCGATTGCCGTCAGCAGACGCTGGGCGACGAAAGCGCCGCGCTGGAACCCAAGCCGGCGGTGGAAGGCACCGGCCCGCAGTACGGCATCTGGACCGGCGGCACCATCAACAGCGGCAACCGCGACGGTCGCGGCGGCGGCTCGGCCGGCCTGGACTTCGAGACCAGCGGCATCAGCCTGGGCGCCGACTACCGGGTCAACCGCAACTTCGCCTTCGGCGGCGGCCTCGGCTACGGCCGCGACGACACCGAAGTCGGCCAGCGCGGCAGCCGCAGCAAGGGCGAGAGCTACAGCGCGGTGTTGTACGCCAGCTATCACCCCGGCGAGAGCTTCTACCTCGACGGCTTGCTGGGTTACCAATGGCTGTCGTTCGACTCGCGCCGCTACGTCACCGACACCGGCGGCATGGTCCGCGGCAGCCGCGACGGCAACCAGTGGTTCGCGTCGATCTCCGCCGGCATGGACTACCAGCGCGATCGCCTGCGGGTCTCGCCGTACGCTCGCCTGGACGTGGCGCGCGCGACCCTGGACGGCTACACCGAGCAGGGCGACGCCCAGTACGTGTTGAAGTATCAGGACCAGGACGTGGACACCACCACCACCAGCCTGGGCCTGCGCATCGACTACCGTTACCCGGTGCGTTGGGGCACGTTCGCGCCGCAGCTGCGTCTGGAATACCAGCACGACTTCCAGAACGACGGCTTCGCCACGATGAGCTATGCCGACATGGTCGGCGGCCCGTTCTTCCGCGCCCGTCTGGACGGACTGGACCGCAACCGCTTCGTGTTCGGGCTGGGCGCGGTGCTGCAGACCGAGCGCGATTGGGCGATGCGGTTCGAGTACCGCGGCTTGTTCGGCAGCGGCAACGATGACGACAAC
>NZ_JBAMDI010000123.1:0-33089 GCF_036961695.1 Pseudomonas sp. CGJS7
CGACATGCGCACGCATTCGGCCAGTTCCTTGCTGGTCAGGCCGGCATCGCACAGCACGGCGCGGCCTTGCCGCAGCGCGGTCGCCGCCAGTTCGCCCGCCGCCGCGCAGCCGGCGCCGATCCAGACCGCGTCGATGCCGTCGCCGGCCTGCGCGAGCGGGTCGTGCGCCGCGTGAGCGTTGAGATACGGCCGCTGCGCCGCCAATGCAGCGTGCTGGGCTTCACCGAAGCCGTCGCCGCACAGCAGCAGCGAACGCGTCGAATTCAAGGCGCGATTCACAGCGCGCCTTCTTCGGCTTCGGCGCCGATGCAGGCCGGAATCGGACCGTCGAAGACCTGCAATACGCTCAGCGCGCCGCAGTCTTGCAGCGCCTGCATCGCCGTCGCCGGGTCCAGCGCCATCGCCGCATAGTGACGGCCGGCGGCGATATCGGCCGTGGCCATCGCCTGCGCGGCGACCGCGGCGAAACCGCCGCTGAGCGCGGCATTGCCGGGTGCGCGCAACAACGCCGAGACGCAGGCGCGTTCGCCGTCGAGCTGGCACAGCAGGGTGGCTTGCGGCGTGCGGCCGGCTAAATCCAGGGCGCTGGCCTGTTGCAACAAGGCGATCGCTTCGGCGCGGGGCAGGGCATGGGCGCGGTCGAACGCGGCCAACACATGCCGGCCTTCGACCGCGCTGAACCAATCGCCGTCGCGCAGATCCAGTGCGCGCGCCAGGCGTTCGCCTTCGCGATTGAGGTAAGGCAGCAAGGCCACGGGGCCAGCGAAGAACGGCAGCGTCGCATCGCGTTGCCGCCGCGCCGCGCCGCTGCGTCGCCCATGCTCGCGCCAGGCCGCCAGCGGCTCGCTGCTGCCGTCGCCGGCACCGTGCAGATAGTCGTCGGCGGCGACCGCAGTGAAAAGATCGTTGAGTCCGAGATAACTGCGCAGCTGCCGCGGCGCGGCGATCCGCGCGGCCAGCCAGCGCGGCAGCAGCGCGCTGACGCCCGGTTGCATGCCCGCCGACAGCAAGGCGCGCCGGCCCGAGCGCAGATAAGCCTCTGGATCGAGCAAGGCGTACAAAGCATCGTCGCCGGCGGCATCGACGTAGTCGGCTTGCGCCGCCAATGCCGCGAGCGCGACCCGGTCGCCGATGCTGTGCGACGGGCCGGCGCAGTTGAGCACGACCCGGCTGCCCGCGACGAAACCGCCCAGCGCTCGCGCATCGAACAGATCCACCGCGACCGCTTCGATCTCGGCGCCGCGCGTGGCTTCGCCCAACTGCGCCGCCAGCCGCCGCGCCGCTTCGCCATCGCGTCCGCCGATCCGCAGCCGCGCCGGCAGACCCGTCGCCGTGCGCAGGCGCAACCACGCACGCACGGCCGCGCGGCCGATGTCGCCGTAACCGCCGAGTACGGCCAGATCGCAAGTCGCGCTCATGCGGCGGCCTCCGCGCCCAGGCGCCAGCCGCGCGCACGCCGGCGTTCGTGCCAGAACGCGGCGTAGCGCCCGCCCTGGGCCAGCAATTGCTCGTGGGTGCCGGCTTCGGCGATGGCGCCGTCGGCCAGCACCAGGATCCGGTCGGCGCTCATCACTGTGGGCAGCTGATGGGCGATGACCAGCAAGGTCGCGTCGCGCTTGAGCCGGGCGATGGCGTCCTGCACGTAGCGCTCGTTCTCCGGGTCGAGCGCGGCGGTGGCTTCGTCCAGCAGTACGATCGGCGCGTTCTTGAGCAGGGCGCGCGCCACCGACACGCGCTGGCGTTCACCGCCGGACAGCGCCGCGCCGCCTTCGCCGACCCGGGTCGCCCAGCCTTGCGGCAGGCGCGCGACGATTTCCTCGACCCCGGCCAGGCGCGCGGCTTCGGCGAGATCGGCGTCGCTGGCGTCGCGGCGGCCGACCCGGATGTTGGCTTCCAGGGTGTCGTCGAACAGGTACACGTCCTGCATCACCGCGGCCAGTTGCGCCATCAGCGCTGCGCTGGTCTGCGCGCGCACGTCGCAGCCGCCGACGCGGACTTGGCCGGCGTCGACCTCATGAAAACGCATCAACAGCCGGGTCAGGGTGGTCTTGCCCGAGCCGGAGGCGCCGACGATCGCGGTCATGCTGCGCGGCGGCAGCCGCAGCGACAGTTGCCGCAGCACCGGTTCGCCTTGGCGATAGGCGAAATCGACCCGATCGAACTCGACCGCGCCGGGTTCGCTCGGCGACTGCGGCTGCGCCGGCTCGGCCAGCGGCGCTTCGTCGAACACCGCCGCCAGACGGCGCAGATCGTTGTCGGCCATGCGCAACAACCCGCTGCGCGCCGCCGCTTCGGCCAAGGGGCCGACGAAGCGCGCGGCCAGCGCCAACAACGCGACCAGTTCGGCCGCGCCGATCTCGCCGCGCAACGCCAGCACCACACCGACCGCGACCATCGCCGCGAACGCCAATTGCACCGACAAACCACCGGCGAGCAAACGCGGGAACGTCTGCGTCAGCATCGAGCCGGCGGCGTCCTTCTGCGCCGCGATCGCCGCTTCCAACGGCGCATAGCCGTCGCTGGCGCGGCCGAACGCGCGCAGGGTCGCCTGATTGCGCGCGAACTCGACCACCCGGCTGCTGGCCAGGGCGCCGGCCGCATCGACGCGTTCCTCGCTGCGGCCGATCGCATTCGACGACCAGCGATGGGCGAGGTAGATCAACGGCGTGCACAGCAGCGCGGTCGCGCCCAGGCGCCAGTCCAGCGCCAGCATCGCCAGCGCGATGGTCGCCGGAGTCACCACGCCGCCGACCACCGGCCCGAGCAGGTGGGCGAAGACGTTGGTGACCATCATGGTGCCGCCGGTGGCGCTGCGCGACAGACGCCCGACCTTTTCCGAACCGAACCAACCCAGCGGCAAGCGCGCCAGGTGATCGCCGAGGCGTTCGTGCAGGCTCGTCAGCACGGTCAGCGCCAGACTGAAACCGAGCATGGCCTGGCGATACCGCGCCAGACAGGTCAGCGCGACCATCGCCGCCATGCCCAGCAGCCAGCGGCCGGCCAGGGCGAGATCGCCGCTGAGCAAGGCTTGCAGCACCGGCACCAGGAACACCACGCTGAGCCCCTCCAGCACGCAGTAGGCGATCAGCCAGGCCAGGTAAGCGTGCAGGGAGCGGTCGTGCGCCGGTCCGAGGATTTTCTTCAGCCGCGACAACATCAGACGGCTTCCTCTGTCTGGATGGAGACGCGCGTAGCGTCGTTCGCTTCGCTGCCTTGGGCGGCGCGCCACATCCGCGCGTACAGGCCGTCGGCCGCGAGCAGTTCGCCATGGGTTGCGCTTTCGGCGATGCGGCCGCGATCGAGCACCACGATCCGGTCGGCGCCGGCGATGCTGGCCAAGCGGTGCGCGATCACCAGCACCGTGCGGCCGCGCGCCAGCGCCGACAACGCATCCTGGATTTGCGCTTCCGACTCGGGATCGGCATGGGCGGTGGCTTCATCGAGGATCAGGATCGGCGCATCGGCGAGCAGGGCGCGGGCGATCGCCAGGCGCTGGGCCTCGCCGCCGGAAAACGCGGCGTCTTCGCCGATGACCGAAGCGAAACCGCGCGGCAAGCCCGCGATCCGGTCGAAGATGCGCGCGGCGCGGGCGGCGGCGATCATGTCCTCGTCGCTGGCGTCGGGACGGCCCAGGCGCAGGTTGTCGGCGACGCTGCCGTGCAGCAGTTGCACGTCCTGCAGCACGAAGCCGACGTGGCGGTACAGTTCGCCCGGCGCGATCTCGCGTACGTCGACGCCGCCGATCCGCACCGCGCCGTCGCTCACGTCGTAGAAGCGCGGCACCAGCTTGGCCAGCGTGGACTTGCCCGCACCCGAAGCGCCGACCAAAGCGGTGACGGTGCCCGGGCGGCACTCCAGCGCGATCCGCTCCAGGACGCGATGCTCGGCGTCGTAGCCGAAGCTCACCGCGTCGAATTCGATCCGCGCGTCCTGCGGCGAACGCGGCTGCGCCGGCTGCGGCAGCGGATCGGCCGCGAGCAAGGCATCGATGCGTTGCGCCGAGGCCAGCGCCCGGCGCTGCGCGGTCATGCTCTGGTTGAGCGCGAGCAGGGTCTGCGGAATCGCCACCGCGATCAGCGCCTCGGCGAACAAATCCAGCGGCGTGACCCAGCCGCGCCCGATCATCCAACTGCCGCCGGCCAGGCTGACCAGCAGGATCACCGGCACCGACAGCGCCATCGAGCTCAGCGCTTCCAAGCGCAACAGCGGCCGCACCCAGCCGGCGTAGCGCTCGCTGAACTCGGTCACCGCGCCGCGGTAGGCGCGATGCGCGCGGCCGGTCTGGCCGAACGCCTTGACCACGGCGATGCCGTGCACGAACTCGACGATCGCCGCGCTGACCTTGGCGAAGCTGGCGTCGAGCTGGACCATCTTTTCGCCGAAGCCGCGCATCATCCAGGCGTAGGCGAGCAGATAGATCGGCAGCGTCGCCACCGCCAGCAAGGCCAGCCGCCAGTCCAGCCACAGCAGATAGGCGACCCCGGCTGCCGGCAACACCAGCGCGCCGACCCATTCGACATCGTGATGCGCGGTCAGATGGTGCAGATCCTGCAAATCGTCTTGCACGGCCTTGCGCACCTGGCCGGAGGTCTTGTCCGAGTACCAGCCCAACGGCACCGCGCCGAGCTTGGCGACCAGCGCCCGGCGCAGCGAGGATTGCAAGCGATGATCGGCGAGGTGGGTCAGCCACAACGCCGCGCCGGTGCACAGCCAGCCGACAGTCAGGCCGGCGACGATCGCCGCGGCCACCTTGGCCACATGCGCCGGATCGATCGTCGGCGCCAGCAGCGCCCGCGCCAGTTCGGTCAGGCCGACGAACGGCGCCAGCGCGGTCAACGCGCCGATGCCGCCGAGCAGCATGCCCGCGCGGGTCAGATGCGCCACCGGCCGCCGCAGCCGCGCCAGCGCCTCGTTCGGTGCCGCGCTCGAGGCTTCGGCTTGGCTCACAGACGGCTCCGCAAGGCGTCGTACAGATGCGCGGTGGTGGTCGCCACATGCGGCGGTTCGACCACGCTGAAGTGGTTGCCGGGTACATCGATCAGACGGAATTCGCCCAGGCAGGCGTTCTCCCAGAACGGCGCGGCCAGATGGCCGACGCCGCCGGTGATGCCGAAGGACTGTTGCTCGGCGCAACGCAGGAAGGTCATGTCGCCCAGGTAGGGCGGGGGATCGAAGCGCGCGGCGATCATGCTGTGGCGACAGACCCGGAACAGCGCCGGCACCAGTTCGACCCCGACCGGAATGCCGGCTTGCGAGGCGGCGGCGTTGGCGTATCCGGCCAGACGCTGCTCCTGGCTCAGCTCGTGGCGACGCCGCACCGCCGCGGCCAATGCGTCCATGCCCGCGTCGCCGCTCAGCGCGGCCATCGAACCGGCCGGAACCCGGCGGTCGTGTTCGCTCATCAGCCGCTCGATCGCGCGGTAAACGTCGAAGTCGCTGATCTCCTCGCCGAACACCGCCTTGACCGGGTCGAGGTTGAGGTTGGGCACGAAGATGGCTTCGAACGCCAGTTCCTCGTCGGTCTCGATGAACATCGGGATGCTGTCGACCAGCGACAGGTCGATCACGTCCAGGCCGCGTTCGAGCAGGCGCCGCGCGACTTCGGTGGCGAGCAGGCCGCCCAGGCAGTAGCCGATCAACTGGAAGCGGGTGTAGCCCTCGTCGATCAGGCGCTGGGCGTAGTCGTCGGCGACGCGTTCGATCAGTTGCTTGGGTTCGATCGCCAAGTACTGCTCGGTGTCGGCCACGGCCACGCCGATCACCGGCCCCAGCGCCTGCACCGCCAAGGCTTTGCCCAGGTGCTGGAAGTAGTCCAGGGTGCCGAGCGCGGCATGGAACATCACCCGCACCGGCCCCTCGCTGCCGCCGCCGAACGGCACCAGCAGCGAGTTGCTGCCGGCGCGCCGCAACGGCGGCGCGGCCGCGTCCGCATCGGCGGGCGACGGCGCGACCGCCGCGCTGGCGCCGGCGTCGCGACGCAGCAGACGCGCCAAGGCCGCGACCGTGGGCTCGTTGAGCATCTGCCGCAGCAGGGTGTCGTAGGAGTTCTCGGCGGCTTCGGGCAGTTCTTCGCGCAAACGTCCGGCCACGCGCGCCACGATCAGCGAGTCGGCGCCGCGGTCGTAGAAATTTTCGCCGCGGCCGATCCGGGCTATGCCCAAGGCCTGCGCCCACAGGCCGCCCAAACGCTGTTCCAGTTCGTCGGCCTCGTCGGAACCGGCGCCGGCATCGCTGTCCGCGCCGGCGCACACGCGCCAGCCGCCCAGGGTCTTGCGGTCGATCTTGCCGTTGCCGGTGAGCGGCAGGCGGTCGAGGATCTGCAACTGCGCCGGCAGCATCGACGCCGGCAAGCGTCCGGCGACGAAGGTTTCCAGCGCGGCGACATCGAGCGCAGCGTGGTCGCGTTTGAAGCGCGCGGCGAACACGTGCATGGCGTTGGCAGCGAGCGGGTGATCGGTCTCGGGCAGGCACCAGGCCAGTTCGCCGCCGTGCGCGCGGACGCGTTCGATCCACGCCTCGCGAGCAAGGAACGGGCTGCCGCCGTGTTCGCGGTCGCCGCCGCCGGGACTCATCATGAAGCCCTGGGTGAGCAGGATGTGCGGGTGATCGGCGGTGGGCTCGGTGAAGACCAGCCAGCCGTCCGGCGCCAGCAGATCGACCGCCGCGGCCAATGCGCGGTCCAGATCGGCCACGCTGTTGAGCATGCCTGCGCACAGCACCACATCCGCGCCGTTGGGTCGCAGGCCTTGAGCGCGGTAGTCGCTGTTGAGATCGAGCAGACCGAAACGCATCCACGGATACGCGGCGAAGCGTTGCCGCGCTTCGGGCAGGAAGAACGCGGTCATGTCGGTGAACAGATAGTCCACGTCCAGGCCGTCGAGCACCGGCGCGACCGCGGCGGTGGTCGCGCCGGTACCGGCGCCGAGTTCGAGCACGCGCAGCGGCGCGCCCTCCGCGCGGGCGCTGGCCAGACGCTGGATCAGCGCGGCGACGGCGTGGTTGTTGAAGCGCGCGATCGGGTCGTCGCGGTACAAGGCCAGCGCGGTGTCGATGCGGCCCTGCGGGAACAACAGTTCGAACGGGTTCTGCCGATCGTCCAGCAGATCGTCGATGCGCTGGACGTGGTCGCGGTGATAGTCCACGAACGGCTGGCCGCACAAGCCGGCGTCGATGCGCGCTGCCACCGCGTCCCAGGCCGCGTCGACGGCGGCGGCATCGACCTCGCGCAGGCGGCGGTAACCGCCGTCGGCGTCCTGGCCCAGCCAACCGTGCGCGAGCAAGCGCCGCAGCCAATGCCGCACCAGCCAGCGATGGCGTTCGTGCACGCGCGCATCGCCGAGAACCTGTTCGGCGCTGTAGCGCGCTTGGTCGGAAGCGAATGCGCCGCGCCGCACCAGTGTGTGCAACATCGACGCCAGCGCCGCGGCATGCAGGTCGCGCACATGCGCGGTCGCCACCGACGCATCGAATTCGCCGGCGTGGCGGTCGGCATAACGGCGGGCGCTGTCGCGCAATCGCTCGTGCTGTTCTTGTACCTCTTGCTCGGACTCCAGCTCGCGCCGCGCGCTTTCGACGAAACCCAGCAGCGCGGGTTCGCCGCTGTCGCGGCCGGAGACCACCACCGTAGCCGCGGCGACCTGCGGGTGCGCCAACAACGCGGCCTCGACTTCGCCCAGTTCGATGCGATGGCCGCGGAGCTTGACCTGACCGTCCTCGCGGCCGAGGAATTCGAGCTCGCCGCCCGGCAGATAGCGGCCGAGGTCGCCGGTGCGGTACAGCCGCTGACCGTCGCGCGGATGGACGAAGAAGCGTTGCGCGCTCAGTTCGGGATCGCCCAGATAGCCTTGGGCCAGACCGGCGCCGGTGATGTACAGATCGCCGGGCACCCATACCGGCACATCGCGCAGACCCGCATCGAGCACGCGGAAACCCTGGTTGGCCAGCGGCAGGCCGTAGGGAATGCTGGCCCAGGACGGATCGACGCGTTCGATGCGATGGTAGTTCGACCAGATCGCAGCCTCGGTGGCGCCGCCCAGTCCGACCAAATTCAACTGCGGCAAATGCCGATGGATCTGCGCCGGCAGCGTCACCGCGATCCAGTCGCCGGACAGCAGGGCCAGTCGCAGGCTGGGCAGCGCGGTCGGCGCGCTGTCGAGGTAGTGCGCGAGCATCTGCAATTGTGCCGGCACCGAATTCCAGACGGTCACGCCATGCGCCGCGATCAATTCCGCCCAGTGCGAAGGATCCGCGCCGCGGCCAGGGTCGGGCAGCACCACGCTGGCGCCGCAACCGAGCAGGCCGAAGATGTCGTACACCGACAGATCGAAACCGAGCTGGGCCAGCCCCAGGCCGCGATCGCCCGCGCCGATGCCGAAGCGTCGGTTGACATCGTCGATGGTGTTGAGCGCGGCGCGGTGACTGATCATCACGCCCTTGGGCTCGCCGCTGGAGCCGGAGGTGTAGATCACGTAGGCCAGCGCGTCGGGATCGCCCTGCGGCGGTTGCGGCAATGCCGTAGCCGCGGCGATGTCCTCCAGCGCCAGCGACTGCACCGAACTCGGCCAATCTGCCGCGTCGATCAGCGCCCGTTGGCTCAACACATGGCGCACCCGCGCGTTGGCCAGGATCTTGTCGCGCCGCAGCGCAGGCTGTTTCGGGTCCAGCGGCAGATACGCCGCGCCGGCCAGCAACGCACCGAGCACCGCGACCAGTTGCCCGACGCTCTTGTCCAGCACCACCGCGATCCGCTCGCCGGGCTCGCAACCCTGCGCCCGCAGCGCATCGGCGACGCCGCCCGCGCGCAGCGCCAGTTCGCGGTAACTGATCGCGCCGTCGCGATCGATCGCCGCCACCGCGTCGGGCGTGCGCGCGGCCTGGGCGAACACTTCGGCATGCAGCAATCCGTCGGGCAGCGCCGCGGCGGTGGCGTTGGCACGCTCGCGTTCTTCGCGCTGCCACGCCGGCAGCGGCGGCGGATCGACCGCGCTCCAGGCCGCGTCGCTGTCGGCCAGCGCGTACAGCAATGCGCCGAAGGCCGTGTGCATGTCTTCGATCAGCCCATCGGGAAACACGCCTTGGCGCACGTCCCAATGCGCGGTCAAACCGTCGGCATCGTCCATCACCTGACAGTCCAGCGTCACTTGCGGCGTCTGAGTCACGCCGACGCCGGCACGACGGCCGCTGATCGGCGCCTGCCGCGCCGCCGCGCCGCGCAGGCCGATCGCGCTGGTGAACACCACCGGCATCACCGCGGCTTCGCGGCCGCGCCGGCGCACCATCTCGCGCACCACTTCCACGCCGGAGAACAGGCGGTGATCCAAATCGGCGAACAACTGCCGGCCCAGATGCTCGGCCTGAGCGGCGAAAGCGGTATCGGCCGGCGCATCGACTGCAAGCAAGCCGACCGAGGTGAAATCACCGATCAGCTGGTCGACCTGGGCATGCAGCGGCAGCCGATTGAGCAGGGTCAGATTGAGGCTGAAGCGGTCGCCGCGGCTCCAGCGCCGCAGCACCTGCGCGTAAGCGGCGAGCACCGCCACCGACGGGGTGAGCCCGTGGCTGGCCGCGCGTTCGCGCAAGCGGCTCCATTGCGCTTGCGGCAGGGCGAAGCTATGGCGGCGGAAGCGCACCGGCGTGGTGTTGGCGGCCGCGGGCGCGGCCGGCAGTTCCGGCGCCGGCGGCAGTTCGTCCACGCGTTCGAGCCAGTAGCGGCGATCGCGTTGATAACGCGCACCGTCGCGCAAGCCACGTTCGGCCAGCAGGTAATCGCGGAAACCGATCTGTAACTGCGGCAGTTCCGCGCCGCGGCCGGCCAGCAACAGGTCGAGTTCATCGAACAGGATACCGGCGCTGGCCCAGTCGGCGATCAGCGCGTCCATCGAGAAATGGACGATGTCGCCCGCGTCGGTGCGGGTGTGGCGCAATTCGAACAGCGGCCAGACGTCGCTTTGGTAGATGCGGTGATCCATCTGCGCGCGGGTCTGAGCCAGTGCGCGTTCGCGCACTTCCGTCGTGGCCGAACTCAGATCCTCGCTGGCGATGACGTAGTCGGGCACTTGTTCCAGCACCCGCTGGTAGCCGTCGCGCTCGACCACCGCGCGCAGCATGTCGTGGCGCTGGATCAACGCGTTCCAGGCCGATTGCAAGGCCTGCGGGTCCAGTTGCGGGTAGCTCAGTTCCAGATAGCCGTGGCAGGCCACGCCGCCGTAACCGAACGAGTCCTGGCGCCCGAGCAGGTAGGCGGTCTGCACGTCGGTAAGCGGGAACGGCGCGTGCCGCTGGGCCGGATCGGCGACTACCTCGGGCGTGCGCTCGCGGCTGAGCAGATCGACGATCTGGGCCTTGTGCTCGCGCAGCAGCGCCTTGTGTTGCTCGGTCAGCAGGTCTTTCGGCGCGCGGAAGCGCAATTGGCCGGCGTCGGCCCACAGTTCTACACCGAGGGCGTTGAGCTCGTTGATGATCTTGGCGGCAGGCATGGAAGTAAGCGTTCCCGGAAGAAGGGCGATGAAGAGGGAAAGGCGGGCAGGGCGGGGGCGATGGCGCTAAAGCACGCCTTCTTCCATCGATTGGCTGGCGTGATGGGCCTGGCGCAGCGATGCGGCGACCTGGTGCAGGCGCGGCGCGGCGAACAGCCGCGGCAGCGGCAGCTCCAGTCCATCGCGCCGTCGCACCTGTTCGAGGTAGCGGGTGGCCAACAGGCTGTCGCCGCCGAGGGCGAAGAAACCGGCGTCGCGGTCGGCGACTTCGACTTCCAGCAACTGCGACCAGTCGTCGGCGACTGCGCGTTCCCACTCGTCCTGCGGCGGCTGCGCCGTCGCCTCGTCGCGGCCGTCGTGCCACAAGCGTTCGAGTTCGCTTGCGAGCGCGATGCGGTCGATCTTGCCGTTGCCGCTGAGCGGCCACTGCGCCAGCGGCAAAACGCGTTCGGGCCACATATGCGCGGGCAGCGCCGCGGCCAGTCGTGCCTGCAAGGCTTCGCTGTCGAAGCCGTCGGCGGCGATCACCGCCGCGCCCAGGCGGCGGGCGCCGGCCACGGTTGCCACCAGCGCCACGGCCGCGGTAACGCCCGGCTCGGCCGACAACACGCTTTCGATCTCGCCCAGTTCGATGCGATGGCCGCGGATCTTGACCTGATGGTCGCGACGGCCGAGGAATTCGAGCGTGCCGTCGGGCCAATAGCGGCCGAGATCGCCAGTGCGATACCAGCGCTCGCCGGCGTGTTCGACGAATTGGCGCGCGGTGATCTCGGCCGCGCCGTAGTAGCCGCGCGCCACGCCGGCGCCGCCGATCCACAGTTCGCCGGGCACCCAGTCCGGGCTGTCGCGGCCGCTGCTGTCGACCACCCGGAAGCGTTGCCGCGACAGCGGTCGGCCGTAGGGAATCGAACGCCAGTCGGGATCGACTTCGGCGACTTCGTGGAAGTTCGACCAGATTGCGGCTTCGGTGGCGCCACCGAGCGCGACGAAGCGGCAGTTCGGGCGTTGCGCGGCGAGCCGGCCTGGCAAGTCGAGGCCGACCCAGTCGCCCGACAACAGCGCCAGCCGCAATGCGCCCGGCGGATGCTGCGGCGAGCCGACGGTCAACAGCATATCCAGCAGCGCCGGCACGCTGTTCCAGACCGTCGCCTGATGCGCACAGGCCAGTTCGTGCCAGCGCCGCGCATCGCGACGCGCCTCCTCCTCGATCAGCACCAGCGATGCGCCGAGCGACAGCGCACCGAAAATGTCGTAGACCGACAGGTCGAAGTCGAGCGCCGAAACCGCCATGAACCGGTCGTCGCCGTCGACGCCGAAGCGGCGGTTGACGTCGGCGATGGTGTTCCAGGCCGCGGCGTGCGAAATCTCCACGCCCTTGGGCTCGCCGGTCGAGCCGGAGGTGAAGATCAGATAAGCCGTGTCCTGCGGCGAAGCGATTATCGGCTGCGCCTGCGGCGTCCAGGTCTGGGTGCCGGCGTAATCGAGAATGCGGCGTCCGCTCGGGTCGAGCCCGTCCTCATTGGAGACGATGCGGCGCACCTGCGCCTGAGCGAGGATGCGTTCGCGCCGCGCTGGCGGCTGATCCACGCCCAGCGGCAGATAGGCCGCGCCCGCGGCGAGCACGCCCAGCACGGCGGCGATCTGTTCCGGACCCTTGGGCAGATTCACCGCGACGATCTCGCCGGCGCCGGCGCCATCGGCGCGCAACGCCGCCGCCGCCCGCAACGCGCGTTCGGCGAGTTCGCCGTAACTCATTGTCCGGTCGTTGCCCCAGCGCAGCGCGACGCGCTCAGGCGACTGGCCGGCGATACGGAAGAACGATTCGTGCAAGCTCGCGTCCGTGTGCGCCGCGTGGTCGGCGGTCGCAGCGGCACGCACTGCGCGCTGCTGCGATGGCTGCAAAGCGGGCGCAGGGGCCGACCAATCCGTCTGCGCCAGCCAGTCCAGCAGACGCAAGTAAGCAGCGAACATGGTTTCGATCAGCGCTTCCGGGAACAGGCCTTCGACCGCATCCCAGTTCAAGGCGATGCCGCCGTCGGCTTCCACCACCTGATGATCGAGCCAGACCTGCGGGGTTTGAGTCAGCCCCCACACCTGCCGGCTGAACGGCCCGTGCTCGGCCGCGCGGGTGCCGCCGGGAACGCCGAGCGCGCTGGTGAACACCACCGGCATGCCGATATCGCCGTGTCCGTGCGAACGCGTCAGCTCGCGCACCAACGCGACGCTGGACATCGCCCGATGATCGAGCGCGCGGCCGAGTTCGCCCTGCACGCGCCGCACCCGGGTGCGCCAGTCGTCGCCGGGTTCGGGGCGATAACCGACCAAGGTCAACGAGGTGAAGTCGCCCATGACCCGATCGATCTCGGGGTGCACGTCCTTGCGATCGAACAAGGTCAGATTGAGCGACAGCTCCGGCTGCGCGCTCCACTGGCTCAGCACTTCTGCGAAGGCCGCCAGCAACACGCCCGACGCGGTCACGCCGTGTTCCGCGGCGCGGGCGAGGATGGTTTGCCAACGCGTCGCATCGATCGCGCCATCGTGACGGACGAAGCGCGGCGGGCGGATCTGGGCCGGATCGCAAGCCAGCGGCAGTTGCGGCGCCGACGGCAATTGCGGCAGCGCTTGCTGCCAATAGCCGCGCGCCGCGGCGAGTTCGGCCGCATCGGGCGCGCAGTGCTGCAGATAGTCGCGGAAGCTCAGCGCCGGCGGCGCCAGTTCCTGGTCCGGGCGTTCGTACAGCTCGGCCAGTTCGGTGTAAAAGCGCAGGATGCTCAGGGCGTCCAGGATCAGATTGTCCAGGCTCACCGCCAGCCGGGTGCGGCGGCCCGAGCGTACGGCGCGCACGCAGAACAGCGGCCATTGGGTCGGATCGAACACCCGGTGCGCGCATTGCTCGCGCAGCTGCGCCTCGGCGGTGAGCGGTTCGTCGCCGCCGTCGACGCAATCGATCGCGTACTCGGGCACCCGTTCGAGCACGCGCTGGCGGCCCTGTTCGTCGAACACGGCGCGCAGCATGTCGTGGCGCTCGATCAGACGATTGAGTGCGCGTTGCAGGCGCGGCAGGTCCAGATCGGTGGCGTCGTACTCGCGATAGAAATGGCAGCCGACGCCGCCGAGCACGAAGCTTTCATCGCGTCCGAGCCAGTAGGCGCGCTGCACCTCGGTCGGGTCGAACGGCTCGTAGCGATTTTCCGGATATGCAACGAGCTTCGGCGCGCTCGCCTCCGGCGCCGCATCGCCCAGCCGCAAGGATGCGGCGAATTCGGCCAGCACCGGGCGTGCGAACAACTCGCCCAACGTCGCGCCGTTCAAGCCTTGCGAACGCAGGGTGCGGACCAGCCGGGTCGCCGACAACGAGTCGCCGCCCAGGGCGAAGAAGCTGTGCTCGCGCCCGACCTCGGTCGCGCCGAGCAGCGCCGCCCAGGCATCGGCGACGCGTTGTTCGATTTCGCCGCGCGGCGGAGTGAACGCCGGCCCGGCGTCGCGAGTCAAAGCGTCGACGGCCTTGCGCAGGGCAGGGCGGTCGATCTTGCCGTTGCCGGTCAACGGCAGCGCGGGCCGCAACCACAGCCGTTCGGGAAGCATCGCCGGCGGCAGACGCTCGGCCAGGAATTCGCGCAGCGGCTCCCAGCGCGACGGGGGCTGACGCAGGTCGATCAGCTCTTCGGCGGAGCTTTCGCGTGCGACCACCACCGCGGTCAGTCCGCGCTCGCCGACCACCGCCACCGCTTGCGCGACCTGTTCGCTGGCGCCGAGCGCGGCTTCGATCTCGCCCAACTCGATGCGATGGCCGCGCAGTTTGACCTGGAAGTCGGCGCGGCCGAGGAACTCGACGTCGCCATCGGCCCAGTAACGGGCGCGGTCGCCGGTGCGGTACCAGCGCACGCCGTCGAGTTCGAGGAACTTCTGCGCGCTGCGTTGCGGATCGCCGCGGTAGCCGCGGGCGACGCCGTCGCCGCCGATCCACAGTTCGCCTTCGACATAGTCGGGGCAATCGCGGCCGATCGCATCGACTACGCGCAAGCGCACGTTGCCCAGCGGCTTGGCGTAGGGCACCGATTTCCAGTGCGCAGCCACTTGCTCGACTTCGCAGAACGTCGAATGGATCGCGGTCTCGGTGGTGCCGCCCAAGGCGATGAAGCGGCACGACGGCGCCCAGCGCTTGAGCCGGCCCGGCAGGTCGAGGGTGACCCAATCGCCGCCGAGCAAGACCGCGCGCAATCGCGGCGCGGGCGCGTCGTCGCCGGCCGCGCTCAGGGTCATGTCGAGCAAGGCCGGCACGCAGTTGAGCACGGTCGCGCGATGACGTTCGCCAAGCGCAACCCAAGCAGCGGCGTCGCGCCGCTCGTGCTCGCCGATGCAGATCACCGCGCCGCCCACCGACAACGGCGCGAACAGGTCGTACACCGACAGATCGAATTCCAGCGCCGACAACGCCAGGGTGCGATCGTCCGGGCCGAGCGCCAGGCGGCGGTTGAGATCGTCGATGGTGTTCATCGCCGCGCCGTGTTCGATCTCCACGCCCTTGGGTTCGCCGGTCGAGCCGGAGGTGTACAGCACGTAGGCCAGATCGGTGTCGGCGCCGGGAACCGGCTCGGCCAGTGCATCGGCCGGGTCGAAGGCCGGCAACGCGTCCAGCAGGTAAGCCACCTGCGCGGCATCGCAGATGCGCTGGCGACGCAGTGCGGGCTGGTCGATGCCTATCGGCAGGTAGACCGCACCGGCCGCGAGCACGCCTAGCGCCGCGACCGCTTGCTCCGGCCCCTTGGGCAAGTGAATCGCCACGGTATCGCCGCGGCCGACGCCGCGCCGGTGCAGCCAGCCGGCCAAGCCGAGCGCGCGTTCGGCCAGTTCGCCGTAGCTCATGGTTTCGCGCTCGCCCCAAAGCAGCGCGGGACGCTGCGGCTCGCGTTGCGCGCATTCGAACAAGCCGTCGTGCAAGCGCTGGCGCGAACGCGGCGCGGCGCTGGCGTTGGCGGCTTCGCGCTGCGCGACCTGCGCACTCGGCAGCAGACTGCCCGGCGCGGCGCGCCATGCTGACTCATCGTCGATCAGGCGATCGAGCAAGCCGCTGTAGGCTTCGAACATGGCATCGAGCACGCCGGGCGCGAACGCATCCTCGCGCGCGTCGATGTTGACCAGCAGACCGTCGTCCAGTTCGGTGACCTGGGCGTCCAGCCATACCTGCGGGCCTTGCGAGATGATCCATGAGGCCTGGCCGAATTCGCGCTTGACCCGCTCGGGAAACAACTCGCCCAAACCGAGCGCACTGGTATAGACCACCGGCGCCAACACCTGCTCGCCGCGGCTGCGCGAAAGCTCGCGCAGCACTTCCACGCCCGAGCAGCCGATATGGCGCACATCGGCGTGGAAGCGTTCCTGCAGGGCGGCGGCGCGTTCGGCGAATCCGCCAGGGCGGGCGCCGTCCCAGGCCAGCAGCAACGAGGACGTGAAATCGCCGACCAGCGCGCCGACCTCGGCGTGCAAGGGCTCGCGGTCGAACACCGGCAGATTGAGCGAGAACCGCGGCTCGGCGCTCCAGGCGGTCAGCGCTTCGGCGAATACCGCGGCCAACGCCATCGCCGGGGTCAGACCGTGACGGCGGGCGTGCGCTTCGAACGCACGCATCCGCGCCGGCTCCAGCCAGCGATGGCGGCGCAGCACCCGGGTCGCGCCGAGCACGGCATCGTGCGCGGCGACCGGCAACTGCGGCGCGCCCGGCAGTTCGGCCAGCCGCTCGAGCCAGTAGCGGCGGTCGGCGGCCAACGCGGCTGCGCGTTCGGGTGCGTTCAGCGCGGTTTCGCGGTCGCGCAGGTAGCGCGCGTAGCTGTAGCCGATCGGCGCGGGGGCGGGGTCGGCGTCGGCATAGAAAACCGCCAGGTCGCCGAGCAGGACGCGCAAGCTCAAGGCGTCGGCGGCGATCATGTCCAGGTTGACGTGCAGACGCGTGCCGCCGATGCGCACGGTATCGGGCAACAGCGACAACTGGATGTCGAACACTTCGCCCGCGCCGATGTCCAGGTGACGGTGCGAAAGCGAGGCGCGGGTGTCTTGCAGCGCCTGTTCGGCAGCGTCTTTCGACATCGCCCGCAAGTCGTGCACGCGCAGCCCTGGCCAACCGCTGCGCGGCAGCACGCATTGTCGGCCGTCTTCGAGCACGCGCACGCGCAGCATCGGGTGGCGCTGGATCAGACGCTCCACTGCGCGTTGCAAGCGCTCGGGTTCGAGCCCGGTTCCGTCGAACTCGTTGTAGAAGTGCGCGGCCACACCGCCCAACTGCTGACCTTGTGCGCGGCCGATCCAGTAGGCGTGCTGCATCAAGGCCAGATCGAACGGCGCGTGTTCGTCGAAATCGCGCGCGTCGGCGGCGACTGCGGGCGCCGGCGGGGCAGGGGCGAGGGCGGGTTTGCGCGCGATCAGGCTCTGCCAGGCGGCCAGGCTGGGCTGCTCGGCCAATTCGGCAAAGCTCACCGCGATGCCCTGGCGCCGCCATTGCCCGGCCAGCCGCATCATCGTGATCGAATCCATGCCCAACTCGATCAGGTTGCGGTCCTGGGCGATGTCGGAAACAGGTAAATCGAGCAGTTGCGCGAGCTGATCGCGCAACTGGGGGGAAGCTTGTTCGTCCATGTGAGACCCGTGGCGAGGGATGGAACGCGTTGATCGAGCGTGCTGCTCATCACATAAATGTTATGTTATAACATTATGCACAGACGACGCAGTCACACAATGCCATGGGAGCTTTGTATTCGCAAATGATAATCATTAGTATTTGTTGACGCCGTCACGTTGAACGGCATCGCCAATGCGCGCGTCTTGCCGACTTTGCTCTCGCCAGTCGCACGACCCGCGCTTGCGCCGCAACGATCAACGCATCGCGGCGACAACCGCCGCTTCATCCAAGCCAGCACGGTCTGTTGCCGAACGCGCGATGCGCGACCGGCAGCGGCCGCCGCAAGCGCGATCGCCACGCCCATGTCGTTCGACGGCGCCCTCCGGCCGCCAGCGACAGGGCTTCATCCATCGCCGGCACGGGGCCGGGCGCGTCGTGGCAACTACGTCGCGCCCGCACGCCGGCTTTCCGCATTTGCCACGGGACTCGTATGACCCTCGAGAACGGCCTGCTGATCGAAGACCTGACCAAGACCTACCGCAACGGCGTACGCGCCTTGAACGGGGTGAACCTGCACGTGCCGCCGGGCATGTACGGCCTGCTCGGCCCGAACGGAGCGGGCAAGAGCAGCCTCATGCGCACGCTGGCGACGTTGCAGTCGCCCGACGGCGGCCGCATTCGCCTGGATGGCGTGGATGTGTTGGCCGATCCGGATTACCAGCGCAAGCGGCTGGGCTATCTGCCGCAGCAGATCGGCGCGTATCCGGGCATGTCGGCGCGCACCCTGCTGGACCGCTTCGCCTGGCTCAAAGGCCGCACCGATGCGAAGTCGCGCGCCGAGGAGGTCGGCAGTCTGCTCGAGAAGGTCAACCTGGCAGGAGTCGCCGAGCGCGCGGTGGCCACCTATTCCGGCGGCATGCTGCGTCGCTTCGGCATTGCCCTGGCGTTGGTGGGATCGCCGCGTTTGTTGATCGTCGACGAACCCACCGCCGGCCTGGATCCGGCCGAGCGCAATCGATTCCATCGCGTGCTCGCCGACGTCGCCGCCGAATCGATCGTGCTGTTGTCCACGCACATCGTCGAGGACGTCGAGAACCTGTGCCATCGCCTGGCGATTCTGGCCGGCGGCCGGATCGTCGCCGAAGGCACGCCCGCGCAGTTGGTCGCGCCGTATCAGGGCCGGCTTTGGTCCAGTGTGATTCCGCGCGGCGAAGCCTTGCCCGAGCATCTGCACGTCGCCGCCAGCCCGGAGGGTTCGAAGGTCATCGTCCATGCCGACGCTGCGCCGGATGAGCGCTTCGCCGCGCATACGCCGCGGCTGGAGGATGTTTACTACGTGGCCCTCGGCCAGGCGGGTCTGGCGGAGGCGGCATGAACGCAGTCGCCCTGATGGCGCACGAAGCGCGCGCAGAACTGCGCGCGGGATTGCGCAGCGGCATTGTCGGGCTGGTGTTCCTGGGATTGGCCGGCTATCTGCTGATGTCGCTCACCAACGCCGACTACGTGCAGAAAATGGGCGCGGCCGACATCCCGCGCAATGCGCCGAGCCTGGTCTATCTGATGTCGACCGGCTGCATGTTCTTCCTGTTTTTCGCCTGGGCGTGGGTGTTCGCCCAACCGCTGCTGCGCGACCGGCAGGCAAGCCTGCACGAGATCGTGCTGTCGATGCCCAATTCGTTGCAGGCCCTGCTGTGGGGGCGCTTCATCGGCGCGGCCATGGTCGGCGCGTTGCTGGCGGGCGCGCTGATCGTCGGCTTCATCGCGACGCCGCTGCTGGGCTGGATCGGCCTGGTGCCCGCCAGTTCCATCACCGCGCCGCCGTGGCGCGCGTTGCTGTTCGCCTGGGTCTGGCTGTTGATACCCGCCGGCACCGGCATCGGCGCGCTGTACTACCTGGCGACCTTGCGCACGCGCAGCGTCGCCGGCGCGTTCGGCTTGTCGGCGTTGTTGATGCTGCTGTGGATGTTCGCGGTGGTGGTGCTCAAAGGCGGCCACATCAATCCGACCCTCGCTGCGGCGTTGGACCCGTCGCTGTTCACTTACGCGCAGACCCAGATCGAAACCTGGACTCCGCTGCAGAAGACCCGCGACCTGCTGCCGCTGACGCCGCAGTTCCTGCTCAATCGCGTGTTGTGGGGCGCGGCGCCTTTGCTGTTGCTGTATTGGGCGCTGCGCGGGGCGAAGCGCGAATCGATGGTGCTCGAGCGCCCCTCGCGCCGTCGCGCCGCCAAGTCCGCTCCCGCGCATGCACAAGCGCAAGCTGCATCCCAGCGCGGCCCTGCGCCCGGCGCGATCGGTACGCCGAACTGGTGGTCGGCGTTGTGGCTGGAAACGCGCTGGCAGTTGGCTCAGATCGTGCGCGGCCGCGGCTGGTGGACCGCGGTCGCGGTGCTGCTGGCGATGGGCGTGCTGAGCGCCTTCGTACACGGCGTCTGGCACGCCGAAGGGCCGATGCTGCCGCGCCCGGACATGCTGCTGCCCTTGCTCAAGAGCGCGGTGTTCCTGGTGATCGCCTTCATCGTCGCGGCGATGGTCGGGTTGATCTCGCGCCGCGACCATGTCGAGGGCTTCGACGGCATGTTCGACGCAACTCCGGCGCCGGCCTGGCTGCGTCCGTTCGCGCGCGCCCTGGCGGCGATCGCGGCGACGCTGGGGCTGGCGATGCTGCCCGGCCTGTCCGCGCTGTTGGCTACCGCGGTGGCGGCGCCGGCGGCGTTGGACCTGCGCGATCCGCTGCTGTACCAGACGCTGATCATGGCGCCGCCGCTGATCGAACTGGCGGTGCTGGTGTTCTTGGTGCATGCGCTGTGCCGCCGATCCGGCGTCGCCTACACCTTGTCGATGCTGCTGACGTTCTTCTTCGTGCTCAATCACGAACTGGGACTGGTGGACCATCCGTTGTACGAGTTCGGCATACCGGCGCACATGAACTTGTCGGCCTTGACCGGCTGGGCGCCGTGGTGGGATTACCTGCTGACGCTGGACGGTTACAAGCTGAGCCTGTCGGCGTTGCTGGTCGCGTTGGCGGCGCTGATCGTGCCGCGCGGCGTCGACAGCCGCTGGCACCGCGGCATGGCGCAGGCACGGGCGCGAGTGCGCGGCCCCGCTGGCGCATTGGCGGCGCTGGCGTTGGTCGCGATGCTTGGGCTGGGCGCGTTGCTGCAAACGCGTTTGAGCGAACGCGGCGGCTATCAGCCGCTGGCCGAACGCCAGCGCGAAGACGCCGAGTGGGAGCGCTCGTGGCTAGGCCGCGCCGGTGCCTACGCGGTTGCCGGCGGCGATCTGCGCCTGCAGGCCGATCCGGCTTCGGCCACTGTGCACGGCGAGTGGGACTTGCGCGGCGTGCACGCGGCCGGCGGCGTCCTGCATGCGGAATTGCCCGCGGGCTTCGCGCTGGCGCAAGCGGCGGTGGAAGGACGCGAGGTCAAGGCCGACATCCGTCACGACCACCTGGCGTTGCCGCTGGGCGAATGCGGCCGATCCGCGCCCGGTTGCGCGGTGCGCTTGCGTTGGACGGTGGCGCCGCCGGTGTGGTCCTCGGAAGGCGACACGCCCTGGCTCAGCCGGGCCGGAGTGTGGCTGCGCGCGCAGGATGCGGCGCCGCGACTGGGCCTGGATCCTCAGCGGGTACTGCGTTCTCCCGCCGACCGGACTCGGCACCGCCTGCGCGCCGATCCCGTATTGCCGACCGCGTCGGTCGCGGTCGCCGCCGATGCGATCGCGCCGGCAGGGCAGTGGAGTTGGTCCGTGCGCGTTGCCGGCGAACAAACCGAAATCGCTCACGGCCGCGGCGATGGCCCGTTGGCGTTCGCGGCGCAGTGGTCGGCCGATGCAGTGACCAGCCGATCCGGCAATCTGCGCATCGTTCACGACCACAGCCGCATCGACTCCGCCTCGGGCATCGTTGCCGACGTGGAGAACATGCAGGCCTGCGTGGCGCGGCGGCTGGGCCGGGCAGGGCAGGTCGATACCGTGGTCCAGTGGCCGCGCGGGCTGGGCGAGCCGGGGCTGTTCGACCGCACCCTGGTGTTGCCCGAGGAGCCGAGCTGGGATGTCGCCGATGCGGGCGTCGGCCGTTACCTGCGCCGCGCACGCATCGCGACCGCGCTGGCGCGCCGGCAACTGGCGACGGATGCGGATCTGCGCGAAGGCGCGGGCGCGGTGTGGCTGCAGGAAGGCGCGGCCGGCGCGGTGGGATTGCTGTGCGTCGGCGATGAAGACGGTCTGGCGGCGATGGATCAAGTGTTGGTGCGCGAAGCCGATCGCACCGCGCAAGCGCTCGCCGCCAGCGAAGCGCCGGTCGGCGCGGTGTCGCAGGCGCCCGCCGCGGGATGGGCGCAGCGTTATGCGCCGTTGGCGACGCTGGAATGGGCCGCGCAGCAGACCCCGCAAGACTTCGCTGCGCTCACCCACGCGCTCGCAGCGTCCAAACCGTTGGAAGCGGCGCTCAGCGAACGCTCGGGCGAGCGCAGCGCCGTGGCCTTGCTGGGCCCGCCGCTGGCATCGGAGTTGTCGCGCGTCAGTGACGCCAACGGCACCCGCGTCGAAGGCCGCCGCTGGCGCTGGCGCGACGGCGGCTGGACGCCGGTCGACGACGCCGTGGCGCGATACCGCTTGCTGGTCCGTCGCGACGGCGTGATCGGTCTGCTGCCCGAGGCCGCAACGTATCCGCGTTTCCCACGCGACAGCGACGGATTGCTGCTCGATGCCTGGCCCTCGTATCAGCGAGCGCCGCAACAAGCCCTGCTGCGGCCCAACGCCGCACATTGAAACATTCGCGTTTCCGGCCGTCGCACGGCGGTCGGGGCGCGTATTCCCACTACCCGATTTCCGCTAAGGATCCGATATGTCGTACCCGAAGTATTTCGCGCCCGCCACCGGCCGTCGCACCGATGCGCTGGCGCTGGCGATCGCGCTGGCGCTGGCGCCGTGCGCGGCGGTCGCAGCCGACGCCGCCCCCGACGCTGAGGCCGCGGCCGCGGTGGACGCCACCGAACTGCCGACCGTCACGGTGAGCGCGAGGTTGGGCCAGGAACGTCCCAAGGACGTGCCGTTCGGACTCAGCGTCACCCGCGGCAGCGACGTCGAAGCGGGCCGCTTGCTGGATGTCGAAGACGTATTGCGCAACTCGCCCGGCGTGGACGTGAACTCCTACGGCGGAGCCAACGACGCCAACGTCCGCATCCGCGGCGTGGGCTCGCTCAATCAGGTCAGCATGGACGACGGCTCGGTGGTGATGAACATCGACGGCGTGGCGATGTCGGTTCGGCATGCATCGCTGGCGACCTTCGACGTCGACAGGATCGAAGTGCTGAAAGGACCGCAGGGCACCTTGTTCGGCCGCAACAGCGAAGCCGGCGCGATCAACGTCACCAGCCGGCGCCCGACCCGCGAGCGCGAAGGCTATCTGCGCCTGGAAGCAGGGCAGGACGGACAACATCTGGAGGAGGGCGCGGTTGGCGGCGCGCTGTCGGACCAGCTCTCCGGTCGTATCGCCGTACGCAATTCCGGCTCCGACAGTTGGATCGAGAACGCCAACGACGACAAGCCCATGGTCGAGCCGCGCGAAACCGCGTTGCGCGGCAGCCTGTTGTGGGATGCCGGCGAGGGCACTGAAGCCTTGTTGATCGTGGAAGGACAGAACACGCGCCACAAGGCCGGCATGGAACTGCTGCGACCGTTCGGCGACCGTCCCAGCCTGGACCTGACGCCCGGCGTGTTCGACGGCAACCGCAAGGACACCCGCCGCTACTCGTTGCAGATCGATCACGAACTGGACGCCAGCCGGATCACCTCGATCACCGCGCACACCCGCGCCGACTTCGTCGCCACCAAGGGCTACGACCGGCGCATCACTCAAGCCTTGTACGGCATGCCGTTCGAGTATCTGGTCACCGATTCCTCCGACGAGCGCGTGAGCAGCCAGGATCTGCGTTGGTCGTCGCTGCCCGATGCGCAGCGGTTCTGGGTGCTGGGCGCCAACTGGTCGAAGTCCGAACGCAGCTTCGATTCGCTGTACCTGGGCAACGGCAACCTGCAACGACGCGACTTCGATACCGACGGTTATGCGGTTTACGGCGAAAGCACCATCCCGCTCAACGATGCCTTCAAGCTCACCGGCGGCCTGCGTTACACCAACGAGCGCAAGACCTACAACGGCCTGTACTTCACCGGCGGCTCCGCCGCTCCCGGCGTATCCGACGCCCGCCGCGTCGACGAGGATTATCTGACCGGCCGGGTAGCGCTTTCCTACGCTTTGAACCCGACCACCAACCTGTACTCTGTCGCTGCACGCGGACACAAATCGCGCGGCTTCAACGACTATTCGACCCAGCCGATCGACAGCCTGCCGTACAAGGCCGCGAGCGTTGACACCTATGAGCTCGGTTTCAAGCACGAGTCGGCCGATCGGCGCCTGAGCCTGAGCGGCGCGGTGTATCTGAGCGAGGTCAGCGACGACCACTTGCTCGGCTACGACTTCAACACCATGGCGGTCAGCACCGTCAATGCCGACACCCGCAGCAAGGGCGTCGAACTGGAAGGCCAGTGGCGCCTGGCCGGCGGCTGGAGCTTCGGCGCGGGCGTGAGCTACATCGACGCCAAGATCACCAGCCCCGCGACCGGCGTATCCGGCGGCGACGTCGCCGCCGGCAATCGCGCGCCCGACATCCCGCACTGGAGCGGCAACCTCACCGCCGGCTATCGGCGCGAATTGCCGACGTTCTGGGGCCTGTCCGCGCCGGCGCTCAACTTCCGCCTCGATTACCGCAGCATCGGCAGCCGGCCGGCCGACCCGCAGAACCACTTCGACCTGGGCGGGTACCAGAAGCTGGATCTGCGCGTGGGCCTGGAGAACGGCCCGGCCGAGTTCTACGCCTGGGCCGACAACCTGACCGACGAGCGTTACGACCTCTACGGCAACTACTCGTCGCCAACCGTAACCACCGGCGTGCCGGCGCGTGGCAGATCTGCGGGGGTTGGGTTCCGTTACGCGTTCTGATCGCGCTGCGGCGAATCGCCCGCTTGCCCACGCCACCCAACGAAAAGAGGTCGTCGATGATTACGCTGAGCATGGCCCCGCTGCCGGTTTGCAATGGCTTGCATCGGGCATCGGTCGCTTGGGGGCGCGGCAGGAGGCGTCCTTTGAAAGGGACGCTTCTGGCCGCATTAGGCCTGCTCTCGCTTGCGGCCTGGGCGGGGCGGCGTTGACGCGCTGATGCGCGTGCATCGAGACTGCAGCGTCTGCGACAGGAGCTGAGTGCATGGATTGGAATCGAAAGGACGCGTCGGGCGCGCGCAAGCGCCGGTCAGCCGGGCTGTGGGTGGCGGTAGCGGTAGTGGCGGCGTGCTGGCCGGCGCTCTGCGCGGCGCAGGCCTACCCCTGCGGCAGCGGCCCCGGCCCGGGCGAAGTGCAGGTGGGGGTGAGCGGCGGGTCCAACGGTATTGCCGCCACACCGATGTGCGCGCCGGCCGGCGGCGGCGGCGGGGGCGACTCCGGGCCGCGTAGGGCGCCGTCGGTGCCCGACGTCCCGGTCGACAATTACATCGCCGTGGCCGCGCATCCGGACCTGCCCGATGTCTGGGCGACCTGGGGCCAGTACCGGCTTCAGGCCGCCGAGACGGTGGTGCTGGACGCGTGCAAGCGGACCCTGGGTGAGGGCTGCGCGGTGCTGGAATCCGGCGCCAACCTGGCGGTCTCGGTCGCGCGCGACGCGCAGGGGCGCATGCGCGCGGCCAGCGGAAACGACCCCCGCCAGGCGCGGCGCGCGCTGGAAGCGACCTGCCAGCGCGACGGTGCGCGCTGCGCCGCCTTCAAGACCTTCCACGCGCCACTGCGCGGTGAGTCGCCGTTCTCGGCGATCCTGCGCGAGGATCTGGACAAGGAAGGATTATTCAAGGAGTACTATTTCCCGCCGCGATCCAGCGTGCCGGCGCCCAAACTGGGAACGCCGGACGCCGGCGTAGGCGTCGGCGGCCGCTCCGACGCACTGGCCAAGCTGCCGTCGGTGCCGGGCATCCGCAAGGTTCACCATTCCGTCGACGGTACTTGGCTGCTGCGCCAGGGCGACCGCAAGGGCCTGGGCTGTTCGCTGATCTATTTTCGCGAAGACCAGCGGGTGATGTTCGTCGGTCCCAGCGCGGCCGATCCGCGCGGCGCGCTGGCGATTGCGAGCAAACGGCTGGCGCCGGTCGCGCAGGCGCGTGAGGCGCGGGCCACGATGCGCGGCGACCGCGGCGAAGTTGAGGTGCGAGTCGTGCACGTGCCGGTGTCCGAGCGCGAATCCATGCTGCTGATGCCGACCGACCTAGCGACGACGATCGCTTCGATCTCCGACCGCTCGCCGCTGCAGTTGGAACTGGAGGGGCGCGCGGTGCTGGACATGCAGATTCAGGGTGGGATCAAGGCGCGGGGCGCGATGCAGCAGTGCTTGTTGGGGCACTAGTGCGGTGAGAGCAGTTCGTCGCCGCGCGGACAAATTCCCACGCCGTGCGCGCCGCGATGCTCGGCGTAATCGAGCAATCGCGCGAGCGCGGCTCGGCGGCAGAAAGACCTAATGGAGCCCCGAATTCCGGGGCTCCTTCTTTTGCACAGATAGCGAAGCAGGGACCGGCGCCGTGGCCGGTGCGCTAGGGCGGGGAGCGTAGGCAGCGTTACGAGAACGACGAGGGCAGGGCGCCGCCATTGTTATGGATGCGCTTCCGCCTTCGATGCCACGGCGAATACCAACCAGGCCTGATCCCGTAATGGGACCGATGCGACCACAATTTCGCAGTCGCCGAATGAAACGCGCTCATAACTGGGTACGGTTTTACGATAGCTCTGCTCGCCTTTGGCCACCAGCGATGGAACCGTCGAGGAAAGCTGCACCTTACCCGTACGCAACTACAGAAGCGGCGAAGCACGTCAGTCACCGAAACTGACGCCCCGACATTCATTGCGCGCCTGAACTTCGCGCCGGCTTTTTTCGTCGACACTCGCGTCGCGCATCTTTTTGATCGAATACGCACAGCGCTCACGTCGGTAGCTGTCATTCAGGCCGAGGTTCGTATTTGTGTTTTTTTCCCAACGCATCAATGGTCGCGGCTCCTGAAACTCCAACGAAGACTCGCTGGAATCTGCTAGTCGTGCAACTGCCGGGCTACGACGATAGAGAATATCCTGCGCACGCTCCGTTGGAGACTTTTGCCCGGGAGGGGCTGATGGTACAGGCGTCGTTTCTGAAACGGATTTGGAAGGTGCCTTGGCAACCGATTTGACCACCGGATTCTGAGCGCACACCGGTGCGGACAATAGCAGCGTGATGATGATAGAAATGAATAAGCGCAACATGACAAAGCCTCTGCATGAGCCGGATGATTGCCGGTCCGACAGCTCCGAATCGAAAGCACAACGACGTTATGCGCTCACTGACAAGAGCGGCGAGAGTCTCGTGGACTCCCGCCGCGCGCACATCGCTGTATTGGCATCCGCTTCAAGCGGGCAGGTGCCGACTCACCGGAGCGCGTCGCATCTCGCCTGATTGCGGTCGACACGTATACGACGCTCCTGCGCGGTCAGCGCCTGCTGCAGAATGTCTACGACGTCGCCGCGATACGCCGCCGCGACGAAGCAGTCGTCAGCGTTGGCGTGGAAGCGGACGCGGCCATAACCGTAGCTGACGTCGTGCCCGGGCTCGCCCAAATCGTTGCCTCTTCTGCGGGCGATCTGTTGCAGACTGTCTAGGGTCGCGTTGGCCAGAGCCAGACGGAGAGCCAGACGGCGTGCAGGGGTGTCTTGAACATCCGGAGCATCCAATGCCTCGTGATGTACCAGTTGAACCTGTCGCTGCCGGATAAGCGCAGCCAGGCCGGCGACATGCGGCGTCGCCGCAGATGTGCCGTTGAACCATCGCCGCCCATAGGTCACGGTATCGACATTGGCGAAGCTGGCGACATTCGGCTTCGGATTGGCGTCCACAGCACCGACTGGCAAGGCGCCGCCCGCAGCCAGGACCGGACCACGAGAGCTGTAGTCCTCTAGATTCGAATCGTCCACATTCAGCGCGGCGATAGTCATCACGTCCCGCGAGTCGGCGGGGAAGCTCAAACTACGCTCGGGAGTCGACTGGCTGATTGCGTAGCTGCTGAACAACTGCAGGTTATTGTTGGCGCCGGGAGTATTGCGGCTTACCCGCACAGCGTAAACCGCGTCGCCACGGCCGCGGCATTCGGCCGTGGCTTGGCCGGCTGCCGGCACGTAATCGATAGTTTCCGACGGCGCCTGGCCGACTTCACCGTTTTGGGCGTGGTTGGACGACGCGACCTCCAACCATCGGTTTACGCCGGGTGCGATTCGAACACGGCGGTACAAATGCAGGTCGTAGTCCTGGTCAGTGACATTGGCGGGGTCGGCACCACCGGCCCAGTCGTTCCAGAACAGGGAGATCGATATGGGATAGTCCGGGTCGGGGACAACGCACTCGCCGTCGTTGAGAAGGTTGTAAGTATCGCCAGCGGCATTCCAACGCTGGAAGCCGGCATCGACATTCGTCACTCCACCCCAATGCTTCAGCGCTTCGTTGCCGGCGGCGTTGAGCACCACGACGCCGTTAGCACGCGCAGCGCGGATCGCATCGTAGAGCCCCCTGAGAAAGCCCAGGCGACCGCTTCCATCGCCAATGCTACCGCTCTCATAGCCGAGCGAGGCGGTGATTATGTGCGCGCGTGGGCTGCCTTGAGCGACATTGTTTTCATCGAGATTGGCCGCGTGGCGCACATACGCGGTCCAATCGCCAGCGCCGCTCTGGTCGTAGGCAATGAAATCGGCCTGCGGCGCCAGGTCATAGGCTATTTCGAGCACTGCATTTCCGTGTGGATTACCGCTTGAACCGAAAGCCTTGTTGGCCCGGTTGCCGCGGGTCAGTCGCTCATCAGCCGGCCATTCGCCGGACGCCTGCAGTTCGGCCACTTCGCCCTCGTCGTCGTCGAAGCCGTCGATCACCGCAATGGTGACGCCCTCGCCACGCAGGCCTAGCTGATGCAAATGTCGCACTTCACTGGCAACCGCTCCTTGTGTGCTAACACGGTTCAGCGCTTGTTGGCTGAAGGTCGGAAGAGCCTTGAGGTCGACCCGCACGACCAGCGGGTTTTGTGCGACCCACTCCATACGGTCGAGCGGCACGCTTGCTTCGAGCACCGCCGAACCGGAAATTGGTTCAGCGCGGATGCCGGCACGCACCAGTTGATCGGCCAGATCGGCGCCGATCTGCGACAGTGTCGCCGGGCGTTCGATTTGCTCGGGCGTCAAGGCCAGATCGATGTGTACGGACACGCGATTGTCTTCGCGCAATTTAGCGGGCACGCCAGCCTCGATCAGTGCCGCGACCTGCATGGCTATGCTCGGTGTTGAGCCCGGCGAGCCGCCGCCTTGCGCGGCACCGACGGAAGACGTAGAGCCCGGGCGACCGACGGCACCGCTTTGGGCCACTTGAAATGCCTTCAGCAATTGCCCGCCCAGCTTGGCTTGAGCCGGGTTGAGCGGCTTGGCGGAGGCGGCAAACGCAACGGCCTGGAAGCGTGCATCCACTTGTGGTGCTCTGCCGGCACCCGCGACTTCGGGCGGTTCGGGCTGCGGTCCATGAGAGACAGAAGACGATGGCAGGCCTGACCACAGCGCCCCGGTGCCGACTGCCACGGTGATGGCGAGGGCGAGCGCACGGCGCCTGCTGGAAGATTTTTTCATGGTGAGGATTCCGAGTAAGGATCGAAAGGAAGTTGGTTTGTTGCCTTGGGGAATGTGGTCTCCACCAAATCCGATGTCGGGCGTAGTGACGCCACACTTATCGGAAACGTGTGGCCCAGCACCTGTTGCTCGAGATGCCATCGATATCGGCAGGCCGGATTGTTTGGCCGGGTCCGCGCCACGCCGCTGGTCGATACGGTGGATTTGAAAAACGATCGCTAATTGAACATTTACTGCATAACGCCGACCCGCAAATTTCATCAGGCATGCGCCGCCCGTATCGGCGAGAGCTTTTCGCTTTGCCGATCGACAGAGATCTTCGCGGGGTGTTGGCTGCGTTTACCGGCGCACCGGGAGCGCAACTGATGCTGCTGGCCGAATTTGCTTGTTGCGTGGCCTCTCAGGAGAGGTGGGGAGCGGTGATTGCTGGGGCGGTTGTTTATGGGCAGGCGATAATCTGGACATCGAGCAGATCGGTCGGCCGGCATCGCTTACGGGGCGGCGACTGATCGAAATCGGCAGTTGCGGCCACTGCGCAAGAAGCTTGCGTTCAATAGTATGTAGATGACGATGATGTGCCAACCGATTTTCGAGAAGACCTGATGCGCATTTATTATTTTCTAATCCTTTCTTCATCGCTGATGCCAAGAAAAGGCTGAAATAATCACACACCTTTCTTGGGTGCTTTTTTCTTTCTGTTTATCTGCGAATATCCGAATAGATCGCCCAAACTCGTCGAAGGACGTTCATTCGAACAGGTGAGCGAGCGTCCCGGCCGCCTTCATCGATCTTGGATGTGGCGGGCTGGGTCAGCTTTCGACGAATCCCATCTTTCAATTCCTGGCACACGACCTGACCTGGTTGAGCGGGGGAGATCGCTGATCGGCTGGCGATCGCGCTAACGGCGCTCGCCCTTGCTCGAAGTAGACAGTCGCGATCAGTACTTGCTGATGCTTGAGCTGGCCTGCTCAGACAATGCATCCAGCCAGACCGGCCGGGACTGCGTCGACGCAGGTATTGCCTGTCGCCTCGGCCGCCCGAGTACCGATTAGATTCCGTTCGCACACGCACTGCTTGCGTCCTGGCGCGTTGAGCTCAACAGGGATAACAGCTCCTCGGTGCGGGCGGCCGAGTAGAGCTCGAATGCGGTGCGGTGGTAGAACTGCGGGATAGGATGGTTCATGAACCAGTACACCAGTCGTTCAGCGCTCTCGTGATTGGCGTGTGCGGCCGACAATACTCGTGCGAGGTCGCGTAGGCGCCGCTGCATTCTCGCGGTCGCTTTGTTGTTGCGGATGACAACGTTTCCGTTCGGATTCGATATGGCGGTCAGATCCTTTGCCCGGATGCCCAATACGTGCATGACTCGCTTGGGAGAAATGTGCGGCGTCCCCGGTTCGCGCAGCAAGTCCAGGAAACGCTCGAATTCGGATTCAGTCATTTGCGGATTTGTCGGGTTCTTGAACGTTGATGCGGCGCTGGATCAGCAGCTTGAGCGGCATGTAATAGCCCATTGGGGCGAGCATGGATTACGCGACCGCGCCTATCACTAAGACGCGACAGACGCGCCCCTGATTGAGCGTGAGCTGCAACGGAAATGCTTTAGTCCGCGTGTGATTTTTTTCTGATTTTTCTGAAAAGCGACGCGCACCTCTTTTTTTGCGTGCGATCGGACACTCTTACTTGCGCCATAAGTCATTGAATTTCCGGCTCGCCTCAAGCACTTGCATGTTCTGTCAGCGCTCCCGCCACGCGGTGCAGGAGCCTGCTCGAGGCTGCAAAGAAATCACAAATAAATTATGGCTCCTTGCATGTCAGCCATGTCCTGACCTCCCTAACGTGTATTCCGCGGGAGTTAGGTAGCGCGTCGGAGTGGCCTCGGGATTCGCTGGCGACTGCGACCAGTTTGGCGTCGCCGGATATTGCCCCGGTGGCGCCTGACTAGAGTGTCGAGCCGACCTAACCCCAGAACGACACGGTTCGCCCTTTGTAGGGCGCGTTAACCGAGGGCGGATATCGATCGACGGTCGATATTCAATTGATTGCTGTCGATTCGCCGACACGGCGAGAGGGAACGACCGATGAACTTCATTTTCTGCAAGGTGTGGAGCAGGCGGCTGGGGACTTGGGTGGTCGCTTCGGAATTGGCTAAGGGCGGTAAGAAGCAGGTGCGGAAGGCTTCGTCGGCGGTAGTGCCGACGATGATTATTACGCTCGTGCTCGGTGCAAGTTTTACTTCGGGGCTCCACGCACAGACAGTACTAAATTGCACTAACGACGCTACCGGCAGCGGCAGAATCCAGTGCGGTACCTCGGCAGATGCGGGGGCCGACAACGCCAGTGCCTTCGGCAACTCCGCGAAGGCGACAGGGATGCAGTCAACGGCCGTGGGCGACCAGACGCTGGCCTCAGGCGGCCAAAGCACCGCGATCGGCGCTGGCGCCGCCGGCACTGCAACGGCGGCCACCGCGATCGGCTTCCAATCCTTGGCGAGTGTGCAAAATGCAACCGCGCTTGGTTACCAAGCGAAAGCCACCAATACCAACGCGACTGCACTAGGCAAGGGCGCGACCGCGGGCGGCACCGGCGCGATCGCGGTCGGCGGCAACGCCACGGGCAGTGCCAATGCCGCCGCCGTCGATTCGATTTCGATCGGCGCGCAATCGTCTGTGGCGGCCATCGCTACCTCCGGCGTGGCCATGGGACATAGTGCCACGGTCACTGCCGCTAACGGTATCGCGTTGGGCAACGGCGCCTCAGCCAGCGTCGCACGCAGCGTTGCGCTCGGCGATGGCGCGACCACGGCGGCCGCGATCGGCACCGCTAGCACGGTGATTCGCGGCACGACCTACAACTTCGCTGGCGTCGCGCCGGTCAGCACGGTTAGTGTCGGCGCCGCCGGTGCCGAGCGCACCGTCACCAACCTTGCCGCCGGCCGCCTCAGCGGCGCCAGCACCGACGCCATCAACGGTAGCCAGTTGTTCGCCACCAATCAGGCGGTGCAGAATCTGGTCGCTTCCGGCAGTACGATCGACCAAACCGCGGTGAAATACGACTGGAATGACGCCAATGGCAACGGCGCGGTCGATCCGGGTGAGCTCAACTACAACCGAGTCACCTTCAATCCGGGCGGCGCGGGCGCGACCACCTTGACTAATGTTGCCACTGGCACGCTTAGCGCGACCTCAACCGACGCTGTCAATGGTTCGCAGTTGTTCCAGACCAACCAGAACGTGGCCGCGCTGGGAACTCGCGTGACCACGAACGAAGGCGACATTGCTGCGCTCAATGCTGTGGTCGGCCCGACCGATCAGGCTTATCAGGACACCAACGGCCACGGCGTGCGTTATGTCCGCACCAATCCGGGTCTCAACGCGCAGTCGGATGCCTTCGCGACCGGCGCCAGCTCCACCGCCGTCGGCTACAACGCTCGCGCGGCTGCCGATGAAACCATCGCTATCGGCGAAAATGCACTAGCCAATGCGCTCAGCGGCCTGGCATTCGGCTCGGGTTCGGAGGCCACCGCGCAATACGCGATCGCCATCGGCGATGAATCCACGGCAAGCGGCGATTTCTCCTTGGCATTGGGCGATACGGCCAATGCGAGCGGTGAGTCGTCGGTGGCCATGGGCTCGCATACTGTTGCTAGTGCCTCTGGCGCCACCGCGCTGGGTACCGAAGGCAACGCGGCTGGGTTAGGGGCTTTGGCCTTGGGTTATAGAACAAATGCAAGTGCCTTTGGCGCAACGGCGATTGGTATGGATAGCCAAGTCAGCAACGCGGGTAGCGTGGCGCTGGGTTCGAATTCGGTCGCCGATGGTGCCACGCTCGGCGAGGCGGCTTACGTGCCAGATGCTTCGACATATCCTGTAGCCCGCCCCTTCGCATCCAGCGAGGTATCGATCGGCAAGACGGGCAGCGAGCGCCGTTTGTCCAATGTGGCGGCAGGTGCAGTCGATACCGACGCGGTCAACGTAAGCCAGTTGAAGGCGGTGGACAGCAAGATCACCTCGCTCGGCCAAGACTCGCTGCTGTGGGATCCGACCGCGAACGGCGGCGCAGGTGCGTACAGCGCCAATCACGGGGGTACCGGCCCGAACAAGATCGTCAACGTCGCGCCGGCCGATCTGAGCGCGGCCAGCACCGACGCGGTTAACGGCAGTCAGCTGTTCGCCACCAATCAGGCGGTGCAGGCGGCCGGCGCCGGTTTCACCCTCACCGCGCAGGGCGCCAACGGTTCCAACGTCGATCCGAGCGAGTCGATCGATCTGAAGAACGG